>DXEZ01000241.1 GCA_019114715.1 Candidatus Sphingobacterium stercoripullorum
ATTTATTCTATTTGCCATAATCGTTAATTTAATAAATAAAGCTAGGTCTATTTTATTAAATTATCGTCACATCAAAACAATTATTTAGCCGTATTTAAATAACAAGAGCCGAAAAAATACGGCTCTTGAAAAGAAACAAATTCAGCACACTAGCTAAACGATCAAGTAGCTAGCTCAAATAAAGTGTAATCAGGGTAATAAACTAATTTGAGTATCTACTGAATGTATTGAATTAATAAAATTAGGGCTTCATGCATTTGCTTCTTTTTTTAAAGTATTGACCTTCTAATTCCTTTTGTTAAAGACGGTTCACTGCTATTTTCTCCAATTTGGTGTAGTACATGATATTCATATCTCACGTCGTTTTGGACAGACTGGTCTATAAACTTATCATCTATAGATACCTCAGCTAATCGCTCGTATTTATCTGTTCCCTCTACCCTTCTATAGACGATATAACTCCCCTGCTTTTTGCTTAATGATTTGGGCCAAGAAACCTCAATACCACTTTTTAGGTTTCTAAGTCTTAAATCCAATGGAGGCATTAATTCCATCTCTCTGCCCGATTGATCGACAATTGTGCTGCTGGAAAGCAGGCTGAAATTCCCCCATGTATCAACAGAGGCCACGGCATATTCATAGGAAACAGATTTATCGTAAATAGTATCTAAAAACTCAGGCAATAAATTAAGCTCTTTATTTAACGTTTGATATTCATTTTCTATTTCACTTACTGCTCTTCTAAAAATGACGTAACCTGCAACATCATCGTCCGTCCTGGTAACGTCATTCCAACGCAACAAGATACCTGCATGTGTTTTCTTAGAGGACAATCCTGCCGGCGGCGTTACATATCCTGCTTGCCTAACCTGTAAAGAAATCAAGTCAGAAGTATCGCTCACCATTTGGTTGTGATTCATAGCTTGTACGGCATAAATTACAGGACCAGAATAACCCTTTGAAATTAATGTATCGACATACGTATTCTCTTGAACCCCAGTTTCTATGACCTCTAAATTATCAGCAGAGTAACCCCTTAAAATCGTATAGCCATAGATATCCAGCTCATCGGATGTCCACCAAGACAACTGCGCTCCGTTCTCCATATTCTCAAGCTGTAAGCCTTCCGGTTTAGCCGGCCTTCCATCAGAATCTCCATAATCAATTATCACTGCTGTCTCCGCATAAATAACAGCGTCGTCATCCGGATTATCCATTAATAAGATTGGCCTTAGCCTGTAGTAGTAGGCTGATCCTTTAAGAACCTTTTTATCTAAATAAGAATCTGCCGATGGAGGTAATGTATCGAGCACTACATAAGCAGAGTCGTAATTCCTGGATTTTTGAACCTCTACTCCCGTGTAAATCGTTTCTTTTGGAAGTTGCTTCCAATTCAAACGAATTGCCGATTCCTCTGCAGTACCTTGTAATTCCGTTATAGATCTAATATTGTCAGGGTCGTAAGATAGAGCAAATAAAGTATCTGAAGGCACTCCTTTATTGCCTGCCCAATCTTCAAGGACCATGTAATACGCATAGTGGTTGCCTGGCTCTAAGGCGTCAGCAAAGCTCACAGAAAGCTTTTGATTGTCCAACGCGCTGACGAATCTATTGGCATAAAGATCATACTCACTCCTTGTTTTCTTATAAATATTCGCAGTCATAAAAATCATATGACTCGCACTATTGGCCCCTTCTACCTCCCAATCAATCAGGGCCAAACTATCGGTAATGGTAGGTTTCATGAGCTTAAATTTAAGGCCATATTCCGGCACCACACCATTAGTTTCCACATGAGAAGTATTCACAATATTTCCATTGTTATCAATCAACTCCAATGAATATACACAAGGACTACCAGCTTTTAAGTCAGCATCCCAGTAGGAAAGCCCTAAAGCCTCCACTATTGATTTATTACTCAAGTATCTGACGATGGAATCCATTTGATTACCTACTAAAAGGTCGAAAAGTTCTTGATTACTCTTCAAGTCCATCATTCTCGCGGCATCAGGCTGAAGGTCATTAAATCTTGCAGTCAACTCCGATTCTGTTTTCGGTATTTTCACTTCTGCGACCTTTCTATGCTTTGTGTTCCCTTCTTTCTTGCTAATTATTACTTTCTGAAATGCAGACAAAGACTTATCGGTGTGTCCATTAAAAGCGCTGAACAATAACACCAAAGCACCATCATGGCTAGGAATTACTACATGGGTATTATCCTCCTCATTCAAGCTCTGACTTTTAAGCTGTAAAGGCAGGAGCAACACCAAAATAACGATTCCTAAGAATAAATTTTCAACTATACTTTTCATAACTCTTTGTTTTTATTACTTTTTACCCAAACCTGCACTAAAAGTTAACTGCCTATTTCTATAACCCACATCCAAATAACCGGAAATACATGCTTTAGCGGCTACCCAAAACCAACCAGCATCTATACTATTACACGAAGCCTTTCTCCAATTCCCTCCTACGCCTGCTTCAAAGCTACCAGCAATATTTCCATTTAAGCTCCACTGTGAACCTAAATAGGCACCACTAAGACTACCTTGAAAACTTCCGTTGACTCCTGCTACATCCATTCCAAAAAATGCTACATCAATACTTGCTGATGTATTTGTTGAATAGCTTACCTTGTAGTCGTTCTTCGCAAAATTAGCATAAACTAAGATGTGCTTATTAGAAACATAGGATGCAGTTACCGAGGCTATTTTTATATCTAACTTTGGAGGTGTGAAATTAAGATTCTTTTTAACATCTAAGTATATACCTGAAAAATCAGTATCTGCATATACTGCCAAGTCATCGTCCATTAAAGCAAAGTACTTTTTAATTTCTGGATCAGAATTGCTTTTGGTTTTATCCAAATTATACGCGAGCACTAAACTTCCCTGTGCAGTAATCACCTTCATTACCTCTAGATCAGCCTTAACTCCTAAGAATGCAAATACCTTATCGTTTTTCCACTGCACCTTCATAAGTCCATCAATATCTGCACGTCCTATATCTTTAGGTAATGCGATGCTCGATTTGACATTTACAGTAAAGTGTTTATTGGGGAGATCCAGTGTTACCGTAGCTTCTGCAAGCGTAGCCACGTCGACAACCACTAGATCCACTCCTCCGTCAATTACAATTCCGCCATTACTGGATTTCACCCCTAAATTTATATTATCGAGCTTCATCAAGCGGTCCATTCCCGTTAACGATACGGCACCTCCCACCCGTACTGCAAAGTCTTTATTAGAAGTATTGTAGCTAAATCCTCCGGATAACTTTACAATACTAACTGCGGGGGAAATCATGATATTCGCTCCTGCGGCGAACTCCGCCCCTAAATCTACCCCACCTTGGGTTAATTTATAATAATGAAACCCTACTTCCGCCTCGATAGAGGTTTTTGGTATTAACAAATTCCCTTTACCTGCGAAACCTTTTTTATCGTCGTCATCTACGATACTCAGTGCGATACTACTATCAAACACAGGCGTTTTTAGACTTGCACTAATGCTATCCACCGAGAAGGTGACATTCCCTGCGGAGTTGGTTTGAAACTTTATATTTGCGGCCTCAAAACTCAGCATAGAAACATCCGTCTTAAACTCCCCTTGAACCTCAATAAACGCTTTACCTCCGTCTGGGTTCCCAATATTCAATCCATTTATTTTTAACTCTGCGAACCCTAAGTCGGCCTTAACGTCCACTGGAATATCCAGATCAAACACTCCATCGGTTTGTACATGAAAGCTATTTACTTTGATAGTTTTAGCAATTAACTTTTGGAAGGTAAACTCTCCAGCTCCCGTTAGGCTGTATTCTGAAGTGTTACCAATCCTTGTAAAGCTCAAAGGTTTATCTACCATACCTTTTATAGAGGCGACACCGAGAATATCTAGGCCCGATTCAGGAATATGGAATGTCCCTCCAAAAATCGCATCTTTGGCCATCTTCAGTTCACTAAACTCCAGCTCTAGTGGTGATGAAGACAGCTTCCCATTTACCTTCAGGGCTCCGGCGAACTCAAAGTCCCCATCATCAAATGCAATGCTTCCCAGAGCGATCTCCCAATCTTTCACCTTTATTTTAGGTAAATCGCTCTCTGCGACTTGAAATTTATTCACCTCAAAGTCCTTATTAATGGAGAGCTCTTTTACTTTGAGCTCTGTAGATTGTACAATTCCTAAGCTGGGAGTTTTTATGCTACCTGCAAGCGTAAATCCAAGCTGACTTACTTTTGAATTCTCTAGATCTAGCTCAAAGTTAAAACCGTATAAATCTACACTAGCTACTGTAGTATCGGACAGCCCAACTAGATTTAAAGTAAGCTCAGGAATCCCAGCGTCTTCATCCTCCTGGAAGACCTCTACATCTACCATTCTGGTGTCCGCATGTGGAGAGACGTAGGTGTCTTTTAACCCTAAGAATCCTAGTCCTAAGTTTTTACTTAAAAACGAAGTTCCATCCAACCGCAGCTTACCACCAATACTTCCCTTATTCAATGGGTTTCGCTTTACCGTGATATACTCATCACCCTCTAAAAGAACCGGCAGATAGTCGAATAATTTTAAGCGAATAGTTTTTACGGTAGTCACCACTTGATTGTTCTCTGGAATGGCATTACCATCCGCATCAAAGGTTACTTTTAATTTCTCAAAGCCAAGCTCTGAACGTTTAGAACCTTTAAAAAGAGTTTGATTGGCCGTAAGGTTCACGAACTTTCCTTTCCAAATCGCTCCCTCCTCATCGTCGGGGTTTTCTTTAGATTCGTCCAGTTGGATTTCAAAGCCCAGGAGTGTGGATATATTACGTCCTTCACCATCTCGAAGGTCAAAGTTAAGCTCAATATCTTCTCCTGCTAAAAAGTCTTCCGCCTTGCTATCGGTATAATAACCCACTTTCGAGGCTATTAATACATCCTCTCCCTGCGGAACAAACAAACTGTAATTCCCCTCTTCATCGGTCTTGGTATGAATATAAAATCTGCCATCTAAGGTTATTTCTGCCCCTGCTAGTGCAGCATTTGAGCTACTCACTTTACCAGAGACCTTAACTCCTTTACTTAGATCTACATAAACCTCTTCTAGCTGCCCATTAGCTTCAATATTTATGGAATATTGCTCTGCAACGTAAGATGAAGACTCTTCCGGTGTGACGGTAACTAATACCTCACCACCAAACCCTTCATAAGTCCACTCCCCTTTATCATTTGTCGTACTTAGAGTATCAAAAAGCGCAATCTCCGCTCCCGAAATAAGCACTGCTGGATCCTCGGCATCTCTAACAATAAACTTCACCTTCCCTCTCAGCCTTTCCAGCGGGCCGATACTCCCTACATTATGCTCCTGTACGGTAATCTCTTGTTCTGCTGAAGCATTGCCACTTGCGGTAAAGCTTTTTTTCAGAACGGAAGTTTTCCCTACCGTGGCAACAAGTGCTTCATTCACATTGAACCTTTCGGATAGTATCTGCAAGTCTTGCGTTGGCCGCTGCGTCCTATCCAATACCTTGACGTTTTTATCAATTATAATTTCTTGCTCGAGTGGTACATACCCCGTTTTATTCACAACTAGTGTATGTGTACCTGACATATACTCAGTTGAGAATTTCCCCTCTCCATCCGACTGAAAATAAACACTTCCACCCTTAAAATTCAACCTAGCGTTTGGTACAGGCTTATTACTCTCATCCACAACCTTACCGGCAATTTGCAACATTTCTGGTAAAACCTCAAAGTTTAACACTTCCGCTTTTCCCGAGCTCGAGGTAAATTCCATGGACTTTTCTTTGGGGTTGACTTCTAGGTTTTCATACGAAGCAGGCACTCTGGTTAGATGTATTCTATATTTAGCACCTTCTTTTAACAAAGGAAGGTTACCAATATAAAAGTTACCCGTACTATCGGTCTTAGTAGTTAGCACATTGTTATTTGTTAAAAATCCAGTTGCTAACTCGCTAGGTGATCTAATTCCTTGAATATCCATGCCACTGGAGGCTTGAGTGGTCCAGTTAGTCGCTGAGGTAACAGCCGAAGCATCAAACTGTCCATTTGATGAAATTCCAACAGGGACCGAATGTACCGAAACCATAGGTGCTGCCACATAGGTAAGGCCAGAGGCGGAAGGGATAGGAGATACACTAGAAGGTGTAGAGGTTAAGCTGGAGCTAGATTGTACAACCATATCACCGACATTTGCCTTATTACCGACTACAGCCTGCAAGCCTGCTGAGCTTTGAAGGTTAATATTTTGGGCAAAAGAAACAGTCCCAACCTGTATGACATCATCTTCGTTGTAGCTGACTTTAACTACGGCGTTTCCAATTCCGATGGAATGTTCTCCCGCTTTAAGCACCACGCGTCCAGAAACTGCTGGAGCAGCGAGCTCCAGATTAAACTTTGGACTATAAACCAACACCTCTTTAGAACTCACCTGGCCCTCTGGAGCTACTAACTTCACTTCTCGCCTTTTCAATTGCTTTGTAGAAGGCTCAATTTCAACAAAAGTGTTCCCCGAATAAAAAATAGGCGCCATCAATGAGGTGCTGGAAATATTACTTTCCACTTGCGCTACAGCGACCATGGTTTTCCCATTAATATACCGGGATACCCGCTGAGAACCTTTCAGATTCCCCTCGTGTTTTAAATAGGGATTCTGCTGGATATCCTCTTGGTCTCTATAGACGGTTAGCTTGACATTTTCATCGGACAATTCGATATCTTTGCTGCTCATTAAGTTAACCGAGGGAGAAAGTCTATATGTTTTTGCGGTGGTAAATAGCGTTCCAATGTCTATAACTTTATCGTCGTTTAACACAGAGGGGTCAATCTCGTGGTCAATAATTTCAAAATCTTCATGCTTAACTGTAATAAATAGCTGAGAGAACTCTGAAAAATCCGTATACTGCGGGTCTGTAAGCTCTAAGCTAAACTGCCCTTGATCATCCGTTTCTCCAGTCGCTATCAATCGGTTTAATGCACCACTCGGGCTTAAGCTAGACCTACCTCTACTAACAGCACCAAAAAGCGATACCTTTGAGTTTTCAATGGGGAAGTCCTCACGGTACCGATCTTCTGAAACATTGACTTTTGACACTTCCACTTGGGCCATCCCTCCAGTAATTGCTGCCGCATTTACTCCGGAAGAAATTGCAATGTTGGATCCCCCTGTGCTCAAATTATTTATTCCACTAATTACCGCTTGGGACGTACTGGAATTAAGGCCTTTAAAAGTCCCAACTCCCAAAGAGCTATAATTTGTTCCCAGTGTAGGGTCTGCCCTTAATGCCAAAGTTGGAGATACTAAATTGGTATTTACATTCTCACTTGTCCTAATCAAGGTGCTGCTCACATTTGGTGTGAATTTCTCCCCGAAACTCGTCTTTAATGTACGTACATCACTTACAGCATCTAGAGTGGCTTCTGAATTTTTCAGTGCTCCACGTATTTCTCCAATAATTTTGTGGGTGGCAAAGCTCCTTTCTATCTCTGTATTCACGTTGGATAGACTAGCCTTTGCCCCCGATTCTTGAGTACCTGCCAACTTAAGCTCATCATCCTCTCCATATACAAAAGACACGACCTCGCTGCGCCCTTGATTGCGGATGGCCAGTTTTCCCATAGGGTCTCTAGCCTCGACTACTAAGGCGTATTGCCTACCCGGAACCAAAGAAGGTTCTGCTGGTCCATAGAGTAGCATATTCTGATTTACAGTCCTTTCAAAAATCGGCGTAGTATTCATTACTGCTTCGTTGGGATTTTGGCCGGCATAGACCTCCACAACCCGCACTAAATACTCTAGCGTTGGCGGTGTACCTACAGGTGTTGACCAGGTTATAGGTATACTTTGAGGCCCCGTGCTAGACACCTCTTGTTCATTAAAAGGCGATATGATTGATGGAGGTTCAATATTCTGTAAGGCAATCATGGAGCACCCCATGGGTTCATCGGGGCTCAACTTAATGCTATGGTCGTCATAATTCAAGGCTTGAATACAGATGGTATAAAAACCTTCAGGCAACCCAGTACCTCTCACAAAATCCCTCTCTTGGATTCCCTCCATAATGAGATTGGAGTAATCGAATAAATAGGCAATATCACTCGCATTAATGGAGAGTGTTTGCATAGGCGCTATTTCAATCGGCCTTGTACTTCGTACTCCATCCTTAAGGCGAACAGAAATCCCATTATCGCCAGATATATGTCCTGTAAGCTGAACGCGATGAGATTGACTCGATGTATTGGTCAAGGTCAGCAGCATGAGGTCTGGCCTAGACACATAAGCATCTATATGACTTTGATATGGAGGTAATACCTGCGTTTGAATTGTTATCTGTGCATTCCCTTGTTGAATAAAAAGTAGTCCTATCAACCAAATTAAAAATGCCCCAATATTTTTTATGCGTACCATCATAATTCGATTTAAAAGTTAAATTGATATGCAAGCTCTCCTCTAGTTTCTGTAAACTGCGGGTTGCTTTCAATAATTGCCGTACCCGGATTGTTATTAGTCACAAAGAGCTGTAGTGATATACTGTGCATCCTACTAAGCCTATATCTTCCGTTTAAAGAACCGTTAATAATTAAACTCTTACCAGTATAGGCGGACTTCCCTTGCATGATATTCGAGTTTAACCCAAACTGTGCTTTGTTTTCCAAAAAAGAATAATTACCACCAAATCCTACACCTTGGTAGGTATCCTCTCCATCACTTCGTTTCAATTGAGTGTAATTTAAATTGGAGAATAAGCTTAGATTTATAGCTGGAATATTTATAGTATAGGATGCCATATATTGATTGGTATTGATGTTTCTTGTTTGAGTTTCCGAATCGAAATAAGAATTATAGTCTTTCATACCGCTTAAATTAGCCGAGACCATAATCATATGTGTAAACCTCTCACCTTGAATGAAGTATTTAGGCGTTATACTGAGTACTTGTGTTGTTTGAACTATTTTTAGTGAGTCAGCAAAGCTCAATGTTTTTGGAGACTGATTGTTGGAGAAGTTACTAAATAGCAAGTCTACTCCGAACTCTTTGGTTAGCTGGCCAGCGATATTCGCTGTTCCAATAAAGCGTTTATTTGTTGCTTGTTTTTGGTTTCTAATATTATCCTTCTGTATACCAATGCTGATATTCCCTCTTAGCATACCATTGGGCAAACTGAAATTTGGATTGATGGTATAGGATTCTAAATCATTAGAGAAATAATATGCACCCATTGTGTTAAAATTTGGATCGACGCGCTTATAACTTAGCTTCACGCCGTAATAGCGTTCTTTATATCCTAGTGATGCTCCCAAGGCTGATAGCAAAGAAGAGCTTCCGTTCACATTGAAGGTGTTTTTGAGGTTTTCAAGGAAGGAAGAATTAGCCGAGTCTAAAGACAGTGGGGAGTTAATATCCCGAGTGTATAGGCTCACCGCCCCATCACTTTCAAAAAAGAACTTATCGATGATACTAAAGCGTGTTTGATAACCTAAAACCGAGTTGGCTTCGGCCAATACTTTGGCGTCATCGCCGATGAATTCTACAGGAGCACTGGTTGTATCGTCTTTGGCTGTTAAAAATGACAAGTCAAAATAATTATCCTTTGTTCCGTAACCCAATTTCAGAGCCATTCCAGTTCTTGAGAATGAATAAGGAACCAAGGAAAGGGTTGTTGTATCAATCACTGTCGCTCGGTTTAATTTACCGTACACGAAGGCCGTTCGAAGCTTCCCTGGGTTCAGCTCCACTCCCGCCCCTAAAATAGTATGTCCTGCTAAAGTATAAGGTGAAAAGTTCAAGTTCCTATAACCCAGATGAACAGTAACCCACTTATATTGAGGACTCAAACCAAATTTATTGAAAGGTTGCCTGAAGTCTTTATTTTCTGGAGAGAAGGTGAATGAAAAAGGAATACTCCACCCGTATACATTGGCAGTGAAGTTTCCGTCAAAAACATAATTGAATTTCTCTTGTCTATTAGGAATACCACTAACATTATAAACCATGCTCCTTGCTTGAAGCCCACCCGTAAAGGTTAAAGGTTTTGTATGCCCTATTTGCGACAGATCCTGACCAAAACTCACTAACTGCGTCAGGAGAATTCCTATCAACACTAAAACAATAAGTCTGAGCAATTCATAAGCAGCAGATTTCTTACTGTTTGAAAGCAGTTTTCTAAAAAACGATGTATACAACGGCTCCCTTTTCATAGATTACTTGGTTATTGCTGTTCTAAAGTAGAGTTTCAAAAGCCTCTGTAGAATAGGCATTTAGTATTCTACACTTTTAAACAAGAATTCTAAGCTATTCAGTTAGTATTAAAATGTTATTGTAATAGCATAACCGATTCTTTGGGATAAAATGACTTTTTATGGCTATGGAATACCCCTCACAAGGCAGCTTATTGTACCACTGACTCCTTTAATGAATGACCTTCTAAAGGCATATTTACTTTAGCAAAGGGTAAAATGATTTTTTTTAAAGGGAAAGTTTGTCTGCATGGTATGTACGCGGATTAATATCCAAGAGAAAGCACCACCGGGCGGCAGTGCTTCTCATCATAGAACAAACAAATTATTATGAAAAATTAATACTCAAACTGAGCTTTAGGCCCCAACGGCAACTTGGATGTTGAGAACATATCAAATATACTAGAAAACAAGGACTTAAACACAAAGTCTTTCATTTGAATCTCAACTGTTTTGTCAATATTCTGTCCTTCCTCTTCCTGACCATAGGCAAGAAACAAGGTGCTTTCTAAGTCCCCACGTATATAAGAATAACCACTATATCTATCTTCATCATCGCCACCAAAGAAATGGCTAGCCGTTTTTGAGTCTGTAATTTTAGCGACCCCGTGAACCGCATTTCTGTCTTTCCCATCATTCGAGTGGTAGATCATAAAGTCGTTTCCGACTCTCCTAGTTAATATTACTGATGCTATGTCACTACCCTTTACATTGTAAGCTTCGCCTACTACGTCGAAAGTCCCTTTAGGATTATTATACTTACTCACAGGTAGTGAAAAAATTACATATAAGCTTTCTGAACTCCCCATCCCACCTTCAACATTTTCTAATTCTACGCTAGTGGCAACTGCTATGATATCAAAGTATGACTCCCCATCTTCTACCGCCTCATCGTAAGTTGTTACGATTTGGGTAAAACGAAAGTTCATTACCTTTCCATCGACAATAACGTCGACTCCTTTATCGTCACCAAATGGATTATCATCTGGTCCGTCATCTTTGGAACATCCTACTGTTACAAAAAGTAACAGCAGCACCAATGCTCCAAAAACAACTTTAATTCTTCTCATCATAATTTCTACTATTTACTGAATAAAACGTAACCAACGCGAGCAGCAATAAAGTTCGCGCTACCTCCTGATGAAATCATTTGGAAACGTGCTGAAACATCCAGGTTTCCAAACATTTTACCGACACCAGCTGCAAAGCTAAAGTGAGAAGAAGAACCCGATGCGCTGCCCATTCCAAAACCATCAAGAATATCGCTCTTAACCTTAGTCTTATAGGATACTAAACCTATTTGAGGCTCTACATAAAATCCATCAAATGTGTGTCTATAACCAGGCATAAAAGGAATTATTGCAGTTTTGATAGACATAAATTCATTGCTACCTTTCGATCCAAACGATATGTATCCGGTAGTAAATGTAATGTCTCCGGCATCGGATATTCCATAATGTCCTTTTGCCGTTCCGCCAATACCTATATTGCTATACTCCCCGAAATCACCAAGTGGCAACGCTACATCGGCACCAAGACTGATTAGTATGTTCCCTTTTTGCGCTGTAGCAAAACCAACAAATAAGAATAAGAATGAGATAATTAATAATTGCTTTTTCATAATGAATAATTTTCTAGTGTTTAAAAATCTGTTTCTTTTTAATTTATAGAACAAATAGACTTATAAAGCTCAAATGCTGCAATAGAGAATTAGTGAGCGTGGCAATTGAATGATTAAATCGTGCTTTTGAGTGAGTATTAAAAAAAATTGTCACTAGCGCACTTTGAGTTGCCTTTTGGGACTAACATTACTTATTTTTAATATAATACCAGGTCATTATTCACTTATAATTAGATCTTAGATTATCGTCTACTATTTTTGATCAGGCCCCATATTTGATCATGTAAGCAAAAATCGCCTGGGAGCTGAGTGTTAATATCCGTTATCCTTTGATGCATATACCTTTATAATAAGAGACTTACTCAAACACCATCTCCCCTAATGAAAAGAAAAAGGCTAAAGATACTGAATTCTCTAGCCCTACAATTAAACTACAATTTAACCTTCACATTATTATGATTCCATTTCGCCCTTCTAAAAGCCAAATGGGAATTACTTACATAGCATATTTTGTTAGTGACATATTGGATACCACTTTATTTTTCTCATGAGATTCCTGCTTAACCAACCCAACCTGAGGCGAGATCCACAGGTAATCCACTTGTGGAGGCATCACTCTATTTATTCCCATTACGGAAACGGAAGTTTGAACTACCGACCTTATTTTCATACACTCGAAATCACCCGCTGACGTACTTACCATTTCTTTAGCTTCTACTATACGGTCTACTTGATTCACCGTAATCTCCATTTTCCCCGCTCCAGCAATTTCGTTAGCGAAAGAGAAGTTTACATCATCTAATTCTAGCCCTGGAAAAAGTTGTTTTGGAAATACAGCATAACCATTCTTTAAATCAAGCTTAGTTTTCACCTCTGATGGCTCAATATGTTTCTTTAAATCCGGGTTATTTTGAATGAGTGACTTCATCATCTCCCCCACATCTAGGTAGATTTTATTACCCTCACACACGTATTGCATCTCCATATCGTAATTTTGACCATCTAAAACAGTAGACGCCTTTAAGTGGGCTACCAATTTCCCTTTGGTATTTTCAAGATCTACAACCTGGTAATCTGAAACCGCCTTCATTCCCCCAGAACTGGTCTCATAGGTGAAAGTTGATCCCTTGGTAAACCATATAAAACTCCCACAATCATCGCGATCAGATAGCACCATAATTTGCTCTGGTCTAGACTCAACAGAGGGTAGGTTTAAGCTTTGGCTAAGCTCTCCCTTTTCCAGTTTTTTATTACTTTTCTTTTTATCTCCAGTAACGGCATCTTTCGCTGCCTTGTCAGTTGCATTTTCACCTTTATCCAAAGTTTTATCAACTGCCCTTTCTGCTTTTCTCTCGATTCTATTCTCCACCTTCTTTTGCACTTTCTCCCCAAAGCCTTTGAATAATTGCGCTTGGGTAAGCTGTGCTGAAAAAAGAAGGTATACCAATAGAACGGTATATTTAATTCTGATCATAACTTTATCATTTAAACTCCTAGCTTAAAAGTAGCAAAGCTAATCTGGAATTTAAAGAGCTATCGAGAATTACCCTACTATCAATGAGTATTGGCAAGTATTGAGTTAGAATTTCAAATACTAATTCGGTTTATTAAAACAAATTGTTTTTCCTTACCTTGTGGTAGAATACTTTTAAAATTATAAACTGCGAGATTTCTCCTTATTTTGAATGAATGCCTAGAGATGTTAAAATCAATACTTACTGAAAGGAACCTAATACTCAACCAAAATAAGGCTTTAATAACTACCTGTTTGTTGACTGCTGTAGTTACTGTATATTTATTTATTCTATAACTAAAACTCTTTATTATCTATTTTCAGTGGGAAATGTTTATTTCATTAATTAGAAATCAACTAATACAAAAAATAGAACCTTTAGGACAATTATTACCTACAAACCAAATGCCTCAGAGGTTTTCAGTTGATGAGTATATAAGCCTGATAAATAACACAGACATGGTAGGCCTTTTCTTTTGTGGCTCCATGGCAGTGTTGGCAATTTTTATTTTCTTAGTGTTCTTGAAGAATAAAGAACGAATTTACCTCCATTATGGGTCCTTCCTATTTTTCATGTTTATTTATGCTGGTCTATATATACTGAACCTACTATGGCCCAATTGCGATCCCCAGACATTAAGAAAGATCGCTGCTAGGCTTGTGGAACCTGTAACCATCGTATCATTTGGGTGTTACACTTTATT
>DXEZ01000242.1 GCA_019114715.1 Candidatus Sphingobacterium stercoripullorum
CATCTTATTGTGTGGAGCATACATTGCAGCCTCCCACACTTGTCCTTCTTGAACCTCCCCATCTCCCATCAGTACATAAACTAGGGAATCGTCCTGGTTGAGTTTCTTAGCTTGTGCGGCGCCTATCGCAACCGATAAACCTTGTCCTAAAGAGCCCGATGCTACGCGAATACCTGGAAGGTTATCGTGCGTGGTTGGGTGACCTTGAAGTCTACTGTTTATCTGGCGGAATGTATTCAACTCTTCAGTTGGGAAATATCCCGCACGAGCAAGTGTACTGTAAAATACTGGAGATATATGCCCGTTAGATAAGAAGAATAAATCTTCACCAATTCCATCCATGTTGAACTCTGGGTTTCTTTTCATGAAGTGGAAGTAAAGCGCAACAAAATAATCTGCGCAACCTAGCGACCCACCTGGGTGTCCTGATTGACAAGAATGGACCATGCGTACGATATCCCGTCGTACTTGAGATGCTACTTTTTCTAAATGATTAATATCTGCCATTATGGTTGATAAGTATGTTTTTAAATTCGAGATAAAGGTAATGAATTTTAATGATTTGTAGTAAAACCATTGGGAATTACCCAGTAGAAGGTAGGTGTCTTTTGCTGGGCACTTCTCTCAGGAAGGGTAATTTACTATGGCCCGATTAATAAGGGGTTGAAAAAAGCCCCGATCTTTCAATTGAACAGGGCTTTTTAAAAAGTGCGTTTGTTTTACAGTGCTTCAGCTACCACCTCGCTAACTTCGGGGACCATACGCTTGAGAAGCCCCTCTATACCCGCTTTTAGCGTGTACATAGAAGATGGACAGCCACTACAAGAACCCTTTAGAATTACCGTGACAATTCCTTCTTGGTAAGACTTGTAATCAATCGCTCCTCCGTCTTGTTCAACAGCTGGGCGAACGTAATCGTGTAATATCTGTTGGATTTTTTGTTCAGTTTCTGTTCCTTCGAATGTAACGTCTTCTTGGTGACCGTGTTCTTTTATGAGTAACTCGGATTCTACCGCTCCTTTAACAAACTCTTTTAGGAGTTCTTCGATATCTTCCCACTCCGCGTCTTCTGTTTTTGTAACAGTCACAAAATTACTAGCAAAGAAAACACCGTCTACGAAGTTGAATTTGTAGAGTTCTCTAGCAAATGGAGACTCTTGTGCAGACTCCTTATCTGGATAGTCTAAACTACCATTTATGAGTAGTTTATTTACCAAAAACTTCATGGTTGAAGGGTTAGGAGTTCTTTCTGTAAATACATTAATTGTTGCCATATTGTTTTATGCTGTAATGTTCTTTAATTCTATTTGCTGGAATGTACAAATATATTGTTTAATTTCTTTGCTTCGAGTCATATAACCGTAAAACTCAAAACTCTATCCCTGTGTAGTTCCACGGCGTAATTTTGCGGAGCTCTTCTTTTATTGGCTCTTCAATTTCCAACTCATCTATAAATGTCCTAATCGTTTCTTCAGTCACCTTGGTATTAGTTCTGGTGAGCTCTTTTAGCGCTTCATAAGGCTTAGGGAAGCTCTCCCTGCGGAGTATTGTTTGGAAGGCCTCAGCTACTACCGCCCAGTTGTTCTCTAGATCTCTTTTTAAGGCCTCTTCATTCAAGAGCAGCTTGTTTAACCCTTTAATAATTGAGTTGAATGCTATTACAATATGACTGAATGGTATACCTATGTTCCTCCATACGGTGGAATCGGAAAGATCTCTTTGCAACCTAGAGATAGGTAGCTTCTCCCCAAAATGTACTAGGAGCGCACTAGCCATCCCTAAATTTCCTTCGGCATTTTCAAAGTCTATGGGGTTTACCTTGTGCGGCATGGCTGAAGAACCGATTTGCCCTTCTTTGATTTTTTGCTTGAAGTAGTCCATGGAGATGTAGGTCCATAGGTCCCTACTGAAGTCTATAAGGATGGTGTTTATTCGCTTTAGTGCATCGCAGGAAGCTGCGAAGTTGTCGTAATGTTCCACCTGAGTGGTTGTTTGCGAGCGGTTAAGGCCCAGTTTATCGTTTACAAAACTATTGGCGAAGTCTACCCAGTTGAAATCCGGATAGGCTACATGGTGTGCATTGAAATTCCCAGTTGCGCCTCCAAATTTTGCCGAATGCGGAACAGCTTTGAGTTGCTCGAGCTGTGCAGATAGCCTTTCAGAAAATACCGCTAGCTCTTTACCTAAGCGTGTAGGGGTGGCCGGTTGTCCGTGTGTTCTTGCGAGCATGGGGATATCCTGCCATTGGGATGCTAGGGTCTCAATCTTTTTTATGATCTTCTCAATGCTTGGGTAGTATATTTCGTTTAGCGCATTTTTCCACATGCATGGAATGGCGGTGTTGTTGATGTCTTGAGAGGTGAGTGCAAAGTGAACAAACTCCATGGAGTCATGCAGGCCCACTTGTTCGAACTTCTCTTTTACAAAGTATTCTACCGCTTTAACATCGTGGTTTGTTTCCTTCTCACGGTGTTTTATCCATTGTGCATCTTCTAAAGTGAAGTGCCTGTAAATATCTCTAAGCTTTTCATTCAGGGAACCGTCAAAATGTTTGAATTCCTCCAGCTCGCTTTCGCTTAGCGCAATGAAGTACTCAATTTCTACTAACACGCGATGCTTGATTAGCGCATATTCTGAAAAGTAGTTGTATAGTTTCCCAGTTTGATTTGAATATCTCCCGTCGATAGGGGTGATAGCTGTTAGAGGTGTTAGCATCGTTTACAATATTTTAATGAATGAATTCTGCAAAAATACCAAAATTCAAATGAAAAAAGGATAATATAAGAAAAGGCCTGTTGGAAACAACAAGCCTTTCAATTAAAATGAGTGGTTCAATAGCTTATTGAACGTTTTCTAATTCTTCTTCGATTTCCTCTTGAACTGTGTCGATATCATTCTCTACAGTGTCAATTTCCTCTTCTAAGTTTTCTAACTCCTCAGAGAGGTTTTCGTCTAATTCTTCAAAGTGCTCAGTTCCGTCTGTTGCTTCTTCTGTGTTTGAAGGGTTGTTACAAGCTACAACCGCGAAAGATACTGCTAAACCTAAAGCTCCAACTTTAAATAACTTTTTCATTTTTCTTCTTTTTAAATGTTTAAACATTTTGTTTATCCCCTATTGATTCCATTTTTTATAAAAGGTAACCCATTAAAGTGAAAATATTTTTTTATGGCTTAAGTCCCTGTTTGTTAGTTGTGAACGGGAAGGCCATGCTGCGGGGGTATTTATTAGGCTGCGTGTATTGCGATAGGTTAAGGGAAATTTGTTAAAATGTTGTTAAAGTTAGAGAGAGACGCATCCAATGTTGCAGTAAAATAATACATTTAAAAGGAGTTTTTTGCTGTTTAGTAACTTCCTAATCCATGAGGTGAGCTTGAAGCCTCTTGCATAAAGGAGGAGTCTGTTGATGAAGGCGTATAGCTGGTGGTGGTCGGCTGCTAAGGTCAGCCTTAAATTGAGCCATCGAACGTCTTTTGAAAAATGCAATTGTTGCATTTTGAAAGAAAGTGCGGAAATATTAGAAAAACTGATGAATTGTTAACAGCTGTTAATAACTTTGGCAAACAACTTGATAAAGAAGCTGTAATTTAGTAGACTCAAAAAGTATCCCGGGCAATTTTGGCACAAAATTTACGGGTAGAGGATTGAATAAATAAAATCAAAGAGCATATTAGCGTATTATGATAAAAAAAATTTCTCAGGCGGGTATTGTATTTAGCTTGCTGTCTGCGCCTGTTTTAGCGCAACAGTCGGCATGGCAAGAAATACATACCGCTTATAAGGCTGGAGTGGAATTGTTTGAAAGAGGCAAATACACTTCTGCAGCCAAGCAGTTGGACCGTTTTGAAGAACTGCAAAATGCTAGCACCTTACAACTCGATGAGGTGAAAGAACTTTCTTTAATGAAAGAAAACGCGCGGTATTATCAGGCGATTTGTGCACTAGAATTAGGTGAAACCAATGCAGAAGCTCAATTTTTAAAATTTATTCGTGATTACCCGGCAAGTGCCCACTCCAAGGCCGCTTATTTCTATATCGGTAAGTCTTACTATGCACAAAAGGATTATGAAAAAGCAATCGAGTGGTTTAATAAAATCGAGGGAGGAAACTTAGCGGGTGCGGAGAATAGCGAATACCGCTTTAAGCTCGCCTATGCCAGCCTACAGGTAGACGATAAGGCTACCGCGAAGCCCTTGTTTGAGAGACTAAAAGACCAAGGTGGTACCTACCAAGAGGCTTCTATTTATTATTATGCGTATTTATGCTACCTAGATGAGGAGTATAAAACGGCGCTACATGAATTTGAGCGATTAAATGGATCGAAAACTTATGAGAGCAGTTACCCATACTATATAACGGCTCTTTATTTTTTAGATAAACGATACGATGAAGTACTGGCTTACGCCTTGCCGATTTTAGAAAGCACCCAGCAGGATCACCAAACGGAGATCTATAGAATTGTGGCGGCTACTTATTTCATTCAGGGCAATCTGGATCAGTCCAAGGTTTTTTACGATAAGTTTCAAGCGGACGACCAAGGGAAGACGCAAAACAACCAAGATAGTTACCAGATCGGTTATATAGCCTATAAATTGGAGGACTACGATAAGGCGATCCAGGAGTTAGAGAAGATGGACGAGCCGGATGCTTATTACCAGAGTGCGATGATTACCCTGGGGGATTCCTTCTTAAAGGTTGGAAATAAACAGAGTGCTAGGAATGCGTTCTTTAGAGCTTCTCGATTAGATTTTGACCCGAAGCTCAAGGAAGACGGTTTATATAATTACACCAAACTTTCTTACGAGCTAGATTTCCATAAGGTGGCTTTAGATGCCGCCCAAGAGTACCTAGATACATATCCACAGTCGAACAGGCTGGAAGAAGCAAAAACTCTGCTTGCAGAAATATTGCTCAGCACGAGCAACTACAGAGCAGCAGTGGATATATTAGAGTCTATTGATAATAGAAGTAAGGAGGCAAATGCGGCCTATCAAAAGGTAACCTACTTTAGGGGGCTTGAGTTTTACAACGAGCGTGCCTTTGAAAACGCCATTTCCATGTTCATGCGTTCTGAGCAATTCCGCCACGACGATGAAATTTATGCTCTAGCGTTGTACTGGAAGGCGGAGGCTATGTATGAGGTCCGCAAATACGGAGAGTCTGTTGCAAACTTCAATAAGTTCTTGCAGGTTCCTGCTTCTAGAAATACCGATGTATACCAATATGCGAACTACGCGCTGGCGTATGCAGCATTTAGAAACGAACGCTTTAGCACATCGGCCAATTACTTTGAGCGCTTTTTAGCCTCAGGGAAACAAGACGGCCTAGAGATTAATATCCGTAACGATGCCATTGCAAGGCTGGCAGACTCGTATTTCTCTACTAGAAATTACGGCAGGGCGATGCAGCATTACGACCACCTGATAAATAGCAAGGCCCAAAATCAAGATTATGCCCTTTTCCAAAGGGGGATTATTCAGGGGCTACTCGGAGATAACGATACGAAGATTGCAACGCTAGAGTCCGTGGTTCAGAAGTTTCCCGACTCGCGCTATGCCGATGACGTGGCTTTTGAAATTCCTTATACGTACTTTTTAATGGGGCAAGAGGACCGTTCTATTGCAGGATTGCAAAAGATGACTGAAGATTACCCGCGAAGCAGCTACGTTCCAAGGGCACTAGTCACTATTGGTCTAGTGTACTACAACCAAGGGAAAGACCAAGAGGCTATGGATGTATTCCAGAGGGTGGTGGATGAATATTCTACTACTGATGAGGCGCGTCAGGCGATGCGATCGATTGAGAATATTTACCTAGATAAGGACGATGCTAGCGGTTATATACGTTATGCAACAAGCACCAATATTGGGAACCTTAGTCAAGCAGAACAAGACTCCCATGCTTTTGGTATTGCTAAAGGCCTATTCGATAGGGGTAATTACCAAGGGGCCGTGGAGGCGATAAACGCTTACTTTGATCGTTTTTCAAAGCCCATTCAAGAGAAGTTTGCTCGTTTTATACGTGCAGAGAGTAACGTGGAGCTTGGAGAGGACCAGGAGGCTTTACACGATTTTAATATCATCCTAAACGACTGGACAAGCCCTTATACCGAGCGTACATTAATTAGTGTTTCTAAGTTGCACCTTAAAAACGAAGACTACAACGAGGCGGTTCAAGTACTGAAGAAGCTGGAGCTGACCTCCGATTACAAAGCGAATTACGGCTTTGCCATCAATAACCTCCTAGTTGCTTATTACCATATCGGCGATATTGTAGAGACGAAAAAGTATGCAGACTTAATCAAGGATTACGAGCAATCTTCTGAGGAGGAAATAGCCAGTGCACACCTGTATACGGCGAAACTTTACTTAGATGAAAAGAACGATGCCGAGGCGAATAAAGAGTTGAATTTAGCAGCTCTTAAAAGTAATACTGAAACAGGCGCTGAGGCGCGTTATTTAGTGACCAGGCAGTACTTGAAAGAAGGTGCCTACGATAAGGTGATAGATGCAGCGATGGATTTATCGAATACTTTCTCCTCCTACGATTATTGGGTAGCGAGAGGATTTATCGTTATGGCGGAGGCTTACGCTAAGCAAGGAGATTCTTTCCAAGCGAAAGCAACGCTAGAGAGCGTTATCGAGAATTACGATAATCAAGACGATGGCGTACTAGAGGAAGCAAATGAAATATTGAAAAGTCTGTAATTAAATACTGAAGAAATAATGAAAGGTTTGAAATCTATATATAGCGTGAAGGGGTGGCTAGTTGTGCTGATGGTGTTTTTTGGAACTGTTGCCTGGGCGCAGCAGACGGAAGAAAAGCAAGAGGTGGAGCAGCAAAGGCCTGTTACTATTGACTCGTTTGATGTAGTTAGAGATTACCGCCCAATTTTGGCGGATGCCGTGAAAATCCGTAGGAGCCCCGATATGATCAATAAAAGGAGTTATATGCCTAAGCTTTCCTACCAGGATATCATGGACCAGAAGCTGGACATCAACACTGGACTTCATGTACTGGATCTGAAGGAAAGGCCGTTCTCCGTGCGTGAGAACATACTCCCGAATTATGTGAAAGTAGGGATAGGTAATTTTAATACGATTCTCGCTGAGGGGTATTTTGCCTACGAGGATTTTGTGGACATGCGCTTTGGTGGTTTTGTAAAACACCTCAGCCAGAAAGGGGAGCTCGAAGCGCAGAAGTTCTCCAGGCAGGAGGTGGGCGTTTTTGGAAGAAGGGTATTGCCGCAGTTTACCATAGACGGTATGTTGGGCTATAACCGCTACGGCACGAACTTCTACGGCGATCCAGTTATTGGTAGCGGAGCACCTATTAACCCCGATAAAGCACCGCAAACGTTTAATGATATTTATTTTTCTGGTGAGCTGACCAGCAACACCCAGGCGGAAGATGAGGATGCGCTCAGCTACTCGGCTAAAGTAAATGCCTACGCTTATAACAGCAGCGCTTTTGATGCCAAAGAGACTTCCTTTGTTCTATCTTCTTATTTGAATAAAAGGATGCGCTTCTTCAACGCAGGGGTTAACCTGACGCTAGATATCAATAATATGGATGGTATGCAGAATCCCATTACTGGGGCCAGCACCATCAATAACTCCTATGCGATTATCAACCCATACATACGCTTTAAGGGAGATAACTACGCCATTACCTTAGGGGGTAACTTAATCCCTGAGTTTGGCGATAGCACGAGTTTTAATATATTCCCTTCCGCACAGGTGGACTTCTCCTTAGTGCCGGGGTATGTGTATTTATTTGGGGGCGTGGAAGGAACTGTTAATAAAGGTTCTTACAAGCAGCTCGCTACGGAAAACCCTTACTTAGGGCCTAATCAGTTTATTCAAAATACGGTGGAGCGCTTGAGTTTCCACGGGGGAATCAAAGGGAATGCAGGAGCTACCTTTGGCTATAAGGCTAAAGCATTTTACAAACAGCTAGAGCATTTGCCGTTATTCGCCCTGAATCCGGAGAACCTATTTATGTACGACGTGATTTACGATGGTGATGGAGACGATCAGGTCAAGCACGTAGGAATTGAGGGTGAGATCAATGTGCGCTTGAGTGAGCTGGTGAACTTAGGTGGTCGCTTGAATATCGATCAGTATACCCTAGTTAATGAGCAGGAAGCATGGAACTTACCCAAAATGAGGCTTACAGGTATGGCCAGGTTTACCATTTCTGAAAAGCTATACATCGATGCGGAAGCACTTTTCCAAGGACAGACTTACGCGAAAGCTTATCCTGAGCTCCCTGGAACACAGATGGACTATAGAAAAGAAACACTTCCAGCATTTTTTGACTTAAGTGCGAGCGCAGAATATAAGGCTACTAAGAATTTAGGGCTATTTGTAAAAGCTAATAATATGTTAAATACTACTTACGAACGTTACTTATACTATCCAAAAGTAGGCTTTAACATTTTGGGTGGTCTTAATTTTTCTTTTTAAGAATAGAGAATTGTAAGTTTGCAAAACATTAAAGGAACGATTAAATGAATTTAGGGAAGCAAATCATCAACCTATTACTTTCACAACCCTCAGTCTATGTACCGGGGTTGGGACAGTTTAATCGTATCTTTGTTTCTTCGGTCTACGATAAGAAGAACGACTTACACCTTCCACCACTTACCTATATTGAGTTTGATAGTAAGGGGGAGAAGGGATACAACTTAGCGAAATATTACCAGCAGCTTTTAAATAAAACGAGCCAGGAGGCTAGCGATCTTGTCAGTGAACAAGTGGCTGCTGTCAATCTGGAGATTCAAGAGCAGGGTAAAGTCCTTCTGGATGGATTGGGCTATCTGCTAAGCTACCACGACACACTAGTTTTTAAGTCGCTGGATTTGTCGAGCCTGCAGCTGACTCCTATTGCTACGCCGGATTTCCTAAAAGACCGGAAGCCTGCCGAAGAGGGAGAACCTGCCGCAAAGGAAGCATCCGAGCAAAAAAAGGAGCAAGCGCCATTATCTATTGACGCGCCCCAGGAAAAAGAGCCTGAGGAATCAGCGCCTATAGAAAAGAAACAGGTCGAGGAGGTAGAAGAAAAAGAGCTGCCAGTGAGCCCGGTAACGCCCCAAGAGGTTTCAGAGGAGGAAGTTTCTGATAAGGAGCCGACACCTGAACCGGATGCCAAGGATAGCGGCTCAGAGGATTTACAGAGCCCTGTAACTCCAGCGGAAGCGGAGGTGAAAACTCCAGTGGAAGTTAAAAGTCAGAATGTCACTGAGACCCAGAATGCGCTTTTGGAGCAAGAAGACCTACAGGAGGATACTAAAAGTCGTAATTCTTGGTATTACTTTGCAATTGCAGGGGTAGTACTTTTAGGATTGGGATACGGCATCTACCACTATACCCAAGGAGAAGAAAATGCAGGGGCAAGTAAAGAGCAGGTGAAGGCGGACCAAGAGCCCTCAGGGCAAGAGGCACTGACCGTACTTGCCGATTCAGCATCCTCGCTAACTACTACTGCCGATAGCTCAGATGCTGAGCAGTCCATAGATGGAGGAAATCAAGAACGATTCATACAAAAAAAGCCTGTTGAAGGCCATCAATATCAAATTGTTATCGGTTCACATCTTACTTATGATTTAGCTTTCGAGCAAGCGCAGAAAATGCACGATCAAGGGTTTACACAAGTGCGCATAGTAGCACCCAAAAAGGACTACAATGGAAAGAAAGTCATTTGGGATTCCTATGCAAGTAAAGCGGAAGCCGATTCTGCTTTACGTTATGTGCGAAGAAATCATATTAATGATGCCTGGCCGGATGAAATTTATAAATAATAATAAAACAACAACAACGATAATTAATTTACTATGTCATTGCTACAAGACACTTTAACAGGAGACAGCTTAAATCAGGTGCAAGAGCAAATGCAAGCATTGGAGCTTGCTGCGGAGCCGGAAAGTTTAAATCTAATTCAATTACTCATGAAGGGTGGTTGGATTATGATCCCTATTATTTTGCTTTTATTTTTATCCCTTGTTATCTTTTTTGAGAGGTACTTTACGATAAGAAATGCATCCAAGTTCGATAACGGCTTATTGAGCCAAGTGAAAAGTAATGTGATGTCTGGAAGGCTAGAGGCGGCGCTTTCCGTTTGTAGGGCTAGTAAGTCAGCTTTAGGAAGAATGCTGGAGAAAGGGCTATTACGTGTTGGCCGTCCAATCAAAGACATTGAGGGGGCTATTGAGAACGTAGGTAAGCTTGAGGTGGCTAGACTGGAGAAGAACATCAATATCTTAGGGATAGTAGCTGGGATCGCTCCCATGCTCGGTTTCGTGGGTACCATTTTTGGTGTGATTCAGATTTTCCATGAAGTAGAGCTATCGGGTGGTATAGACATTGCATCAGTATCTGGAGGGCTTTACGTGAAGATGGTTTCATCTGCTTCAGGTCTTACAATTGGTATTTTAGCTTATATTGGCTACCATATCTTAAATATGATGGTTGATCGTTTGATCCTGAGAATGGAAACCGATGCCATTGAATTTATAGATATGTTGGATGAACCGGGCGTTTAAGCATATATTGAAATTGAACGTAGTATGAATTTACGAAATAGAAGAAATAGACCCAGTGCGGAAGTGCATACAGCAGCATTGAACGATATTATGTTCTTTCTGATGTTGTTCTTTTTATTAGCTTCAGCAGTTGCGAATCCGCAGGTGGTTAAATTATTATTACCCAAGTCTAGTGCTGGGGAGCAGTCAGTAGCAAAGAAGACTTTGACTGTATCCATCACGGGGGATTTAGCGTACCACGTCAACGATCAGGTGGTGCCTTTAGATGATTTAGAGGCACACTTTCAGTCGGCTATGCAGAGTGGTGAAGAGCTTACTATCATGCTTTATGCTGATAGTACGGTGCCCATTCAAAATGTAATCTCCGTTATGGATGTTGCAAATAGATTGCGCATTAAGCTTGTTTTAGCTACTGAACCCAAAAAAGACTAGTGATTAAGGATAGCTATTAAACCTTTTCCACTGGAAAGGGTTTAATAGATTAGACGTATTGAGAGACATGTATTACCATCAACGCACAATAGAAGAAAATAATTTCCCCAAAGCTTTGGGCATCTCAGCTATCATTATGGCTGCGCTGATTGGCCTCGCTTTTTTAGTGGTGTTCAATAGCGACCTGCCGCAATACGGGATGGGTGGTATTATTGTAAACTACGGCACATCCGATGAAGGTATGGGAGATGACTACATGAGTGTAAGCGAGCCTTCTATGGATGAGGATGCGAATATGGTTCGTCCCGATAGGATTAATCCACAAGAGCAAGTACAGGCAACTCCCTCTCAGCAGACCTCCGATCAGGCGGTAGCCACCCAAGACATGGAAGAGGCTCCGGCAGTTGAGAAAGCCGAAAAGCCCGTAGAGAAGGTTGCTGCGGAAAGTACTCCTAAGAAGGAGGAAAGTACGCCTGCGGTAAACCCTAATGCTCTTTTTAAGGGTAAAAAGAATAATGCCGAAGGGCAAGGAGATGGTACCGGATCGGTTGCAGGAAACCAAGGTAGTGCGCTGGGTGACCCTCTAGCATCCAATTATGGAGAAGGTGGGTCGGGAGATGG
>DXEZ01000243.1 GCA_019114715.1 Candidatus Sphingobacterium stercoripullorum
TCTGTAGCTACAGCCTCTTGAATGGCATTTATGATGTCCCAGAACTCTACTTCAAACAAGTCTACTTTCCTACTCTCAGTATCAATAAATTGGATATTCTTTTTAAGGTGGCCTTTAACTTCCTCGATCTGAGTGTTTTTTAAAGCTATTAAAAAATGTTTTTCCGATAAATGTAAATAGCGCTTAAACATGCCCAGATAATTCACCAGCAAGGTAGCTTGAGCAAAAGGTAGAAAGGGGATTTTATATAAGGGGTAGCTGGAAAAAGCCTTTTCTGGCAGTAGCTCAAAACTATGCTCGTGCCCCACAAAAGCGCCATCTACCGAAAAGCTATGGCTAGCGGTAGCTCGAAGGCCAAATGCTTCCCAGTCGTAATGAATAAGAACCTGCTCCTTTTCAATAAAAAAAGAAAGTACCTTGGGCTCCCCATCGTCATTTAACACGGGACCATAAGCGTTATATATCGGTGCATTTAGAGTGAAGTGTGAAAGGTGTGGAGCGCCGGTAGCATAGGACCACTTACCGGATATCCTATAACCTCCATCCTCAGCGACTGCCTTCCCAGTTGCTTGGCCACTCCCGCCCCAGCAGACCTCCATTTGAGTGAAAATCTTTTTAGCGAGACTGGGATTTAAAAAGCCAGCAAACATATTGGCTCCAGAGCAAAGCGTCAGCGTCCAACCTAGCCCACCATCCCAATAAGCAAACTCTAAGAGCAGTTCTAGACCTTCCTTAAAATCCAGCTCTAGTCCTCCATAATCTCGAGGCACCCAAATATTAAACAGGCCTTTAGATTGCAGCAACTCAAGCTGAGCATCTGTTAGTGCCAGCTGCTGCTCAGACGCTAGGCGACTATCTTGAATGCACCCTATTTCCTTATCTGTTAACTTCATAGCTTTGAGATTTCTGACTCCTTACTATCTTCCTCCAATTGAAATAACCGAATATGGCTATAGCGAATAAAAAGACCGTAAAGCCTGCATATATATACAGCTCCTTATAAATTAAAAGCGGTATAGAGATCAGGTTGCTGACATTTAAAAAGATCCAATTTTCCATTTTACGCTTGGCTAGTAGCCACATCCCGCCCCAAGCGAAAGCTGTTACTAGGGAGTCCCACATGGGCACATCGGAATCCGTTAATTTGATGAGGCTAAAATAAAACACTAGGAAAGTAACGAGCACAAGCCCTGCGGCCTGCGTCCACTGAATCATAGAGCTGTAGGTAATGGGTGTTTCCTTCTCCGCCCCACGGTTTTTCCAATACCACCACCCGTAAATGCTCATTAGCAGGTAATAAAGGTTGAGGAATATTTCAGCGTACAGGCCCGAGGAGTAGTACACAGAAATAGTAATTAGAATACTGACAATTCCAAACAGGTAGTTTACTACCTTATTTTCCTTTGCATACCAAACTTGAAGCGCTCCAAACACCACTCCAATCAATTGTACAATAGACAGCAATGTAACACTCTCCAGCATGAATTCTAGGTAAGTCTAAGTTAAAAAAGAGGTGGAACCACTACTAGACCGCCTCTTCGGGGTCGAGTTTTAACAATCTATGTGTTCTCTCTCTAGTTTTATGACAAAGCGCTGCGTCGTCGTTTAAGCTTTTTCCCCATGTAGGTATCAGCTTACGCAGCTTGTTTCTATACTCTGGCGACTTGGCACGATCAGGAAAGCATTTCTTCAACAGTTCCACCATAATGGCTACCGACGTAGAAGCCCCTGGCGACGCTCCAAGAAGCGCTGCGAGCGACCCATCGGCACTACTCACCACCTCAGTACCAAACTCTAGCACACCTCCGTGCTTAGGATCTTTTTTAATCACCTGCACACGCTGACCTGCTTTTTCTACTTCCCAATCTTCCATCTTTGCCAGTGGTAAAAATTGCTTCAGGGAATCGAGTTTATCCTCTGGACTTTTTATAACCTCAGAAATCAAGTACTTGGTCAGTGGTAAGTTATCTATCCCTGCGGAAAGCATAGGACCGATGTTAGAAAGCTTGATGGATGCTGGAAGATCGAAATAAGACCCTTTCTTGAGGAACTTGGTTGAAAATCCGGCATATGGGCCAAAGAGCAAAGCTTGCTCTCCATCGATAAATCGCGTATCTAAGTGCGGAACTGACATAGGTGGCGCACCAACGGCAGCCTTTCCGTATACCTTTCCGTAATGCTGCTTGATGATTTCTGGATTTTTACAACGTAGCCACTGGCCACCCACTGGAAAACCACCGTAACCTTTGGCCTCGGGTATTCCCGATTTCTCCAGTAGCAATAAAGAGTGTCCACCAGCGCCAATAAACACAAATCTCGCTTTGATGTTTTGCTTTTCGCCAGTTTTTAAGTCTTTGACCTTCAACTGCCAAAGGCCTCCCTTTTTACTTTTTATATCTTTTACCTCCTTATTGATGGCGATAGTAACGTTCTCTTTGCTCTTGAGGTTCTCAATTAGCGAGCGTGTTAACGCACCGAAGTTCACATCCGTTCCAATACCCATTCTAGTGGCGGCCATCTTCTCATCTTCATCCCTACCCTCCATCATAAGCGGGAACCACTGCTTCAGGTCTTCCTTGTCTTCGGAAAAACGCATCCCCTTAAAGAGGTTCTCCTGGGTTAATCGCTTGTATCTTTTATTTAAAAACTCAACATCCTTCTCTCCAAATACAGCACTCATATGGGGCACCGTTCGAATGAACTTTTCCGGTTCCTTTAAAATACCGTGTTCCACGAGATAAGCCCAAAACTGTTTGGACACTTCATATTGCTCAGCAATGCGAATTGCCTTTGAAACATCCACGCTCCCGTCTTGTCTCTCGGGGGTGTAGTTCAATTCACATAATGCAGAGTGTCCTGTTCCTGCGTTGTTCCAGGCATCTGAACTTTCAGCAGCAATGACATCCAATCTTTCTAATATCTCGATATCTATTTCTGGTGTTAGCTCGTTGATTAAGGTACCTAAAGTTGCACTCATTATTCCTGCACCAATCAGAACCACATCAACTTGTTTGGTGTTGTTATTTTTTGCCATATGTTAAATACTAGTCAGTTCTAAAGAAATTACCCAAAGAATACTTTGTAGCGGTTAAACCACAGAAGACTCCCTTTTGTTTTATTTTATAAGAGCAAGATAGCTTAACTCTTTTAGCTAGGCGAAGACTACACAATAAAATTCACACGATATCAAAAGGCAAAACTTATTCACCACTACCCAAGAGTCAACAAGCTAGCTAGCAAAAAAGCTTATTCCTAAGTGG
>DXEZ01000244.1 GCA_019114715.1 Candidatus Sphingobacterium stercoripullorum
CGCACCAAAACGTTTCATAATAAAAGGTAGCATGGACCCGGTGACCGAACCCCAAAGCACCACTCCTACTAGAGATAAGCTCACTACAAGACCTATCAATGCCCAATATTCTCCATAAGCATCGGTAAACATTTCCCAAGTTGCTACCCTAATAAACCCTAGGGTTCCTAAAACTAGCCCCAGGAGCAAGCCCGATAAAATCTCTCGCTTCATTACCCGCCACCAGTCCGATAAGCTCACCTCTCCCATTGCCATAGCCTGAATAATCAAAGTAGATGCCTGTGAACCACTATTACCCCCGCTAGACATAATAACTGGCATCAAAGCAAATAAAACGATAGCAGCAGCTAATTGCGATTCAAAATGCTCAATAACCGAAGTTGTTAAAAGCTGACCAATAAAAAGGACTATCAGCCAACCGATTCGCTTTTTGAATAGCTGTATGATAGGTACATTTAGATAGGGTTCATCTAAAGCTGCCGTACCCCCGATTAACTGCATATCTTCGGTGTACTCTTCATTTGCAACCCATAGAATATCATCTATGGTAACAATACCAAGCATAATCCCCTGCTCGTCGATAACTGGCAAAGCTACCCGGTTGTTCATTCTAAAGACCGCCACAGCATCCTCTTGGTGATCGTTTGCATTAAGAGCAATGAACCGGTTATCGATTAAGTCTGCAGCGGTCTCATTGGGATCGGCCACTAAAACATCCTTTATTTTAATGTCATCGATAAGCTTTCCTTCAGAATCGATGACATAAAGGACGTCGATGGTTTCTGAAGCCTTCCCATAGCGCCTAATGTGATCGAAAATTCGGGCAACTGTCCAGTGCGGTTTCACGGTAATATAATCCGGGGTCATCAACCGGCCCACACTATCCTCAGGGTATCCTAGTAAAGACAGCGCTTCTTTTCGTTCTTGTGGAGAGAGTAGAATGATTAAGTGCTTGACCGCTTCTCCCTTTAATTCGGAGAAAAAAGAGGTTCGGTCATCCGGAGGCATCTCATTGATCAGCTCCGTAATTTTTGCTGCAGAAAGCTTTTGGATAATCCTTTCCTGGGTACGAAAGTCAAGTATCCTAAATACATGAACCGCCCTTTTGGTACTAAGGATCTCCAGAAAAAGCGCACCATGTTCTGGAAGCTTGTCAATAAGCACCTCAACGTCCGAGATATTAAGCTCATTGAGTACATTCTCTAGGGTTTCTAAATCCCCATGCTCAATCAGCTGCTCTATCTGTTCAGTCAATACATCCAATTCCTCCATAGTCTTTTATTTTATCTGGCAAACTTAAAAGTATGCCACTCCTAACAATAAGGTTTCTTTTCTAATCAACACACTCCCTCCCTTAAAATGCATTCCTCCAAAAGTCGCTTTTTTTATGGAATTATACTAATATTTCAAACACCAAGTAAATTTTAAAATGATGCCATTAAAATTCTCCCTCAGCATTCATGCCCCATCATCCCTAAAAAGCAAACTTGACAGGCACGCAAAATAGACATTTTGTCACATTCATAATAAAACATGAAACTAACTTTTCCAGCCTAAAACCAAATTACTAAAACTACAAAGCACTCAGAAATCTTAATATTAAATCTGGCGCAATTATTTACAATCCTTTTTCAAAAATAATTCTAAGCAAACAACTATGCGCCAACCATGTCCTTTAAACCTTAAAATAACAGGAGCAGAAAACCACCTAAAAAAGCCTCTCATAAATAATATTTTTATATAAAAACAATTGCTATATTTGAATACAATTACAGCCAACAAATGATCGTAAAATAATTTTTAGACTTTAAAAGTCAAAAAGACAAATCGCACACAATAAGACTTAAATACACTTTTAAACAAATTAAAAACAAAAAACAACATAAATCACTATAGAATTAAAATCAATTGATTACAACATTTAAATGAACAATAAATACAACAAAAACACACATATTTTACTACAATTTTTAGCAAACACGAAATATGCGCCCTATTCTAAATAATAAACATCTATTCATCAGCGCTTTGAAGCTAATCATATTAAGTTTTAATACACTAACAGCAAATGCACAAATCATTAACAAAGGTCAGTCCAATTACCGAGTAGATTGGCAAGTATTAGAAACGAAAAATCATCGGTTAATTTTTCCAAAAGACTTCCAAAAATCTGGCGAAATTATTGCGCATAATATTGACGAAATTTCCAGCCTACTGGCAAAAGACTATCAGCTAAAAATTCAGAAGACTCCCATAGTTTTTGAAAACAACCACCTCCTACCGAATGGTTTTATGCAGTTAGCGCCGAGAAAATCCGAGGTGTACTCCACTCCTAGCTTCCAGCCTTCCAATCAAAAGTGGCTCAACCAACTTTTAGTTCACGAATTAAGACACACCGCTCAAATGGACAAATTGACAGGTTCATTTAAGGCTCCTTTTTTCGAACAATTGGGCCTAGCAATTTTTAGTTTAAGCTTACCATCTTGGTATTTTGAAGGAGATGCAGTGGAAGCGGAAACACGATATTCTTCAGGCGGAAGAGGGAGAATGCCTTCTTGGTCCATGCCTCTTTTTGCAACTTTAGGATCTAAAAAGAAGCTGAGTTTTCAGCAAGCTTTACTGGGCAGCTACAAAAGAAATCTTCCTAGTTTTTACATTTCGGGTTACCATATGAACAGTTATTTAAGCGCAGAATTTGGTTACGACATAAAAAACCTGGTTCTCCAGGAGATGAAAAAAAACATTTTACGTCCCTATAATTTCAACAAATCCTTAAAAAAACACAGCGGTTTAAGCGCTAAGGAACTCTTTAAATATACAACTGATGCACTCATCAAAGAGCACGATCTTGCGAGCGATCAAAAGCAGGACAGCCACAGATTTTTTGAGGGCACAAGCAAGTTTCCAGAAAGCTATATCTCTCCTCAATTCGGTCCCAATAACAGAGAGATCTATGCCATCCTAGAAACCCCAACTAAGACCAACCGAATAGTAAAAATAAAAGACAATAAAATCCATGAACTATTGCCAACGGGAATTCAAAGTACCCCCTATTTTCACCTAAACGGAGATAAAATAGTATGGACAGAAAGAAGAAGATCTCCACGGTACTCCAAGCATACCTACCACAGCCTGCAGGTTTATCATATAGCTCAAGAAAAATTAAAAACAATAAAAAACAAAACCAGGTATTTCCAGCCTATTGTGCATTCTAAAAGAAATACCATCGCTGCGATAAAGCCCATGGATAACCAAAGCGTTGTGCACCTTTTAAACTTAGATAATGGCGATATTATAGATAGTATTTCCGCTCCCAGAGGCATCGACCTTTACGATCCCAGTTTTAATCCTCAAGGCGATAAAATCATCTCCGTCGCCATTGGCAACAAGGGAACAGCTATATGGGAGCTGGACTTAAACACCAAAAAATGGACAACACTAATCAACTGGTCTTCATATACGCTGGAGAACCCCTTGTATTACAAAGACGGTATACTCTTTAAGTCTCATTACCACAAAAAAGATGAACTTTACTTCTTAAATGCCAGCCAAAAGATCATCCAGCTAACCAGCTCCAGTTACGGGGCGTTCAACCCTTCCATTTACCAGGATAGTGTAGTTTTCAATCATTACATAGAAAAAGGCTTACAAGTCTCTAAAATGGCCTTAGATGACTTATTAACTTATCCATCAGAGGATTTACCCCTTACTATTGAAAACACCTACAAAACACCCTTAGACAGTTTAAATAAAAAGCAGACTGGAAGCTATACCGTAAAAAAATACAACTCGTTTAAAAACTTATTTAATTTCCACAGCTTGTCGCTTAGTTCCAATAACTTTGAGAATATCGATAATTTTAAACCTGGAATATTCTGGTATGCCAATGACCTGCTTAATCAAAGCCAACTGAAAATGGGCGTAGAGTGGGATCAAGAAGTTAGGAAAACAAATTACTCCACAGAGCTCATATACCAGAAGTACCTTCCAGTAATTCAACTTTCCTACAAAAACCTCGGCAGAAAGCAAGGTGTACAAGTTGAAAACCACCGGGACTCTATCATTCCCTTACACTGGCGAGAACATGTTTCCACGGCACAAATAAGCTTGCCTTTCAATACTTACAAACGAAACAGCAGTTACTCGTACGGATTATCGGTTGCCACATCTTACACCCAGCGGTATGAGGTTTCACAAAAAAACCTAAAGAACTTTAATTCCAAACTCATACTACCTATGCACTATCAAGTGTATTTCCAAAAAAATGCGTTGCGTGCTCCACTAGACCTCCAGCCCAAATGGGGCCAGCACATCAGTATTACCTACCGCCATTTCCCTTTTACCGATCAATTAGAGGGATCAATTTGGAGCGTGCGGACGAACTTCTTCTTTCCTGGGCTCACCAGCAATCACGGTATCCAAGTTCGGTACTCCTGGCAAGAAACAAACGGAAACTACCTGCTAACAAATGATATTCCGCTAGCTTATGGCTATTCGCTACTTACCCCTGAGATTGTTTCCAATACCCTATTAACCTCCTATAGGTTACCACTTGCTTACCCGGACTTTGCGATCGGCAATTTAGCTTATATCAAGCGGATACATGGACAGTTATTTTCTGACTTTCAGAACGTCAAAAGCAAACAGCTGTCTCCCGCATCTTACGGCCTAGGGATCACCTTCGACTTTCATGCTTTTAATTATCCTGCGCCACTCTTCTCTTTTGGTGCTAAAATCGGTTATTTAGCAGATGGCAAGCAAAACAACAAAGTTCACCCTACGTTTTCTCTATCTTACTCTTACTAAAATAATATTATGTATAACATACTGAAAGAAAAACAATATTTGCTAATTATTTAGCTATTCTTATCTTTTTTTCCATATAAGTTCCTAGTTTTGCATAAACATTGTGTTCAAATAAATTTGTAATGATTACAAAACTAACCACCTTAGAGCAATTTATAATCGATAAACAAGGGGATTTCCCTTTTGCCACAGGAGAACTTTCCTCATTACTTCGCGACCTTTCTTTAGCTGCTAAAATTGTAAACCGAGAGGTGAACAAAGCCGGCTTAGTCGATATTTTAGGAGACCTATCCACGTGTAATGTTCAGGGTGAACAGCAAAAAAAGCTGGATGTGTTCGCAAACGAACATTTTATAAAAGCGCTTTCTTCCGGAGGAGAATGCTGCCTGGTAGCATCAGAAGAGCTCGATGACCCCATCTACATCAACAATGAGGTTTCCAAGTCAGCCAAGTACTTAGTCTGCATAGACCCCTTAGATGGTTCATCGAACGTGGACGTTAACGTTTCTGTGGGTACTATCTTCTCTATTTATAGGCGTACTAAAAGTGAAGGCCCCATTACCTTAGATGAGGTATTACAAAAGGGGACCGAACAAGTAGCTGCAGGGTATTTCATCTACGGCTCAAGCACCATGATGGTCTACACCACCGGAAAGGGAGTGAACGGCTTTACACTCGACCCATCGATTGGCGAATTTTGCTTGTCCTATCCCAAGATGAGGTTCCCCGAGCAAGGGCGCATTTACTCCATTAACGAAGGGAATTACTTGCGGTTTCCACAAAGCGTGAAAGAATACATCAAATATTGCCAGCAAAATGACAAAGATACCGATAGACCCTACACCTCGCGGTACATTGGGTCGATGGTAGCGGATATCCATAGAAACCTGCTAAAAGGAGGAATCTTCTTATACCCAGCTACACTTTCGCACCCCAAAGGAAAACTGCGATTAGTTTACGAGTGTAATCCAATCGCATTTATCGTTGAGCAGGCCGGAGGCATAGCCACGAATGGAAAGAAAAGAATATTGGATATCTCACCAAGTGAGCTCCACCAGCGTGTTCCATTTTTTGCGGGCAGCAAGGATATGGTCAACAAGCTATCGGAATTCATAGAGAAGCACCAATATGTCAATGAATTTGTAGAGTAGTGCAAGTGCAGCGCACTACTCGTCATTTAGAACTTCTAAGATTGCATTTAAGCTTTCTTCCCACTGATAAAAATCTTCTTTCTGCTCTTTGATGAAGGCGTTCTGGGAAATATCTCCTAGAACGTCATGCATCTGTTGAGTATCTTTATACATCATTTTTCTAAACGGATTGCTATAGTCTTTTCCTCTAGATACCTCTATGCCTTCTACTATCCATCGCTTGACGCGTAAAGCTTCCTTGAAAATATCCCTCAGGAAGTTCCCCTGGTAGTCGATATCGGCAGCGAAACGCTCCCAAATGATGCTAACGACATGTTTCAGCTTATACAGCTCGTACTGTTCGCTCCAATGGAAATAACGGGCATGCATTTCATCCCAGCTCTTTATCTCCCCTTCCTTTAGCTCCTTAAGAAGAGTCTTCACCTCGCCTTGTGGAACTAACATCCCTCCTACATTATCAAAAGATTTTCTTTTTCTACCCTTACCTTGCTCTATGAGTGCTAATAGTGCAGAGAGATCGTGGTCTTCTAAGTACGACTTCAGCTCCCTTCCTACGTAGTATACCAGCATATTCTTATAAGCTAGATACCCTTCTTTAACTTTTAG
>DXEZ01000006.1 GCA_019114715.1 Candidatus Sphingobacterium stercoripullorum
GAGTGATAAGCAATACGGACACCCAATTACACGGTATTAAAAATATCATTTTAGTCAGTTCAGGAAAAGGAGGAGTTGGAAAGTCAACAGTAGCCGCCAACCTTGCACTTGCATTAGCTGAAACAGGGGCAAAAACAGGTCTATTGGATGCTGACATCTACGGTCCGTCCGTGCCTTTAATGTTTGGAGTAGAAGGCGCTAAGCCTCAAACCAAAAAGGATGAAAAAGGTCAAAACAAAATCATACCCGTAGAAAGACATGGCATAAAATTAGTGTCCATCGGCTTTTTCACAGACCCTTCTCAGCCAATCCCTTGGCGCGGACCTATGGCAACCTCTGCCATAAAGCAACTGTTTGGGGATGTTGACTGGGGTGAATTAGACTATCTAATCGTAGATATGCCACCAGGAACCGGAGATATTCATATCACCGTATCACAAACCTACCCTATTGCAGGAGCTATCGTTGTTACAACACCGCAGCAAGTAGCAGTTGCAGATGCAAATAAAGGGTTGCAAATGTTTAGGATGGAGGGTATTAACGTCCCTATTTTAGGGGTGATAGAAAACATGGCTTATTTCACACCCGCAGAGTTACCCGAAAACAAATATTATATCTTCGGGAAAGGCGGTGGTGCTGAATTAGCCGAGCAATATAGCTTACCGTTCTTAGGAGAGGTTCCATTAATAAAAGCGGTGGCAGACGGCGGGGATAATGGCTATCCAATCGCTTTGGACAAAGATGATTTAAGCGCTCAGTATTTTTACGAAATTGCTCAGCGAATGGCTCAGCAGTTGGCAATTATAACGCATTCCTAAGCAGTGGAACCAAACTATTCAGTAATAAAACAGGCGATAAACTTCAAGTTATCGCCTGTTTTATTTTCATACAGAAAATTAAAATCGTTTAAGAGAAAACTATTCTCCTAAAATTTCTGCTAATTTTTTCTGCAACTGAGCTCCTCTAAGGTTTGAGCCTACGATCTTACCATCTGGATCAAGCAAGTAGTTCTGAGGAATACCTCTAATACTATACAAGGCTACAACCTCTGAATTCCACCCTTTTAAATCGGATACGTGAGGCCAGTCTCCAAGCTCATCTTTTTCAATAGCCGCTAACCAATCGTCCTTTTTACCAGGATTATCTAAAGAGACACCAAAAACGGTGAAGTTCTTATCTTTAAATTTGTGATATGCCTCTACAACATTAGGATTTTCTGCTCTACACGGACCACACCATGATGCCCAAAAATCAACTAAAACATATTTCCCCCTAAGTGAAGACAATGCAACATCGTTACCATCTGGATCTGGTAGTGTGAAATCAGGAGCCTCAGCACCAGTTGCTAACTTCTTTAAGCTTTCCATTTTTTTAGCTAAAGCTTGTCCTTTATTACTGCTTTTTAGCTCATCCGAAAAAGTTGCATAGACAGGCTCTGCAAACTCACTTACGTTATCTGAAGCCGCTACGTCATCCAACAAAATAAGAGAAACGAAGCTATTTGGGTTATCCGAAATAAAAGATTTCGTTTGGTTTTCTATTTCACCATAAATTTCTCCTGCCTTCTCTTGAAGACCTTCAATAAATGCAGGGTCATTCTTTTGCTCATCGCTAGCAGCCATAAACTCCTGGTTTAAAGCTTCTAGTTGGCCTTGTTGCTCTGCACCCAATTCTTTGTACCTATTGAAATCATCGTTAATGGTGTTACCAAAAACCTTTGCTTTTGCTAGGCTTTCTCCCTCCACTTGGATAACCCCATCAGACAAATACAAAGAAGCCATATCCAATGGCTGCTGAGCCATTTGAAGATCCATCAAAGTAGTATTTTCATCCGCCAATATTAAAGCAGCTTGCGTAGGCTCCTCAACAGTTCCAGAAAAGGAGAATTCCTTATTGGAAACTTGAGTTGAATCAATAGCCATTTGACCTTCAGCAGTTCTGTATTGCATAAATACTTTGCCGTTATCTGTTTGCAGCTTTCCTTTTATTTGATAATTTTCTTGTGCAAATAAAAGCCCAGGTACTGCTAGGCCTATTGCTAAAATCATTTTTTTCATATGAATTTATATTAGTGTTTAATTATTTACCATCTACCACTGGCGCCGCCGCCACCAAAGCCTCCACCGCCGAACCCGCCAAATCCTCCACCACCGCCGAAGCTTCCCCCACCAAATCCACCGCCTCTATTACCTCCTCTACCGTGGCCACCTCCATTTAAAAGACTCCACCAAAAAACATTGGATACACCTCTTCCACCAATTACCTTACCTCCTCCATTGTTTTTATCTCCACCTGAACGAGATATCAGTAGGATGATGACTATAACTGCCAGAATTACGAGCACCTTAGAGGGACCATCTCCTTCTTGATTTTTCCTTTCCCTTGGGTTATATTCACCTTTAGTATAAGAAATGATTGCATCTGTCGCATCCCACAAGCCTTTATAATAATCTTCGGCTCGAAACGCAGGCTTTATCTCATTTTCAATAATGCGATGCGCAATAACATCCGGTAGGGCTCCTTCTACTCCGTAACCCGTTTGAATAGTCACGGCTCTATCTTCAAGGGCAACAAGTAACATAACGCCACTGTCGTATTTTTTATCCCCAACCCCCCATTTTTGGGCAAGCCTTACGGCATAATCTGCAATTTCATATCCTTGGGTATTATTCAAAATTACGACGGCTAATTGAACGGAGGAAGAATCATCAAATGCCACTAGCTTCTCTTCTAACTGCGCAATTTGCCCAGCACTTAATGCCCCCACGTAATCGTTGACAAGGCGATTCGATTGCTCAGGAAACTCCTGTGAAAAAGATGCATTTAACACAAGCGTGCAAAACATCCATACCAATAAAACCAGTTTCATCCACCGCACTTTATTTCTCCTCCACAGTTTAATTGCCTTCATTCTTATCTCCAAAATATATATCATTTGGTAGCTCATTTATATCGTCGTCCCCTTTTGGGAAGTAACCTTTTAAAATTTCGCCAACTCTTTTAACACCCATTTTTAAACCATCTAGCACTTGTCCTTTTCTAAATGAACTTAACATGGTGTTCCTAACTTCTTCCCAAAAATCATCACCCACCATCTTGTGGATTCCAACATCACCTAACACACAAAATACTTGATCGTGAAAGGCTATGTAAATTAAAACGCCATTTCTTTGTATGGTATTGTGCATTTCAAGTTTCTGAAAATAATAAGAAGCTTTTTCCATGACGCCCTTCCCTTCACCTACCTTATACTCAATAACAACACGAATTTCACCGGAAGTTAAGCTCTCCGCCCTTGAAATTGCATGCGTTATCTGCTCTTGCTCATCTGAGGTAAACATTTCCATTAGCCTATTCCATTCTTTTAAAAAACAAAAAGATGAATGTATCGTAGACATGTGAGGTTCTACAATCCATTCATCTTATCTCTCTATTTCATGAACGGTTAAAAACTCACCTCAGGTGCTCGATCTGCACCTTCGGATGCCTTAAACGTACCCTTAGTCTTAAACCCAAAAATCGATGCCATAATGTTTTTAGGGAAACTACGGACAGTGGTGTTGTAGTCTTGAACCGCCTCATTATACGCTCGTCTCTCTACAGTTATCCTATTCTCAGTCCCTTCTAATTGAGCCTGAAGATCGCGAAAGTTTTCATTTGCTTTCAAGTCAGGATACGCCTCAACACTAACAAGAAGTCTACCTATGGACTGTGACAAAGCATCTTGAGATTGCTGGAAAGCCTCTATAGACTCTTCACTTAAATTTGAAGGGTCAACTGTAACTTGCGTCGCTTTTGCTCTAGCATTTACAACTGCCTCCAAGGTTTCACTCTCATGGCTTGCAGATCCTTTAACAGTATTCACCAGATTAGGGATCAAATCCGCTCGGCGCTGGTAGGTGTTTTCTACCTGAGCCCATTTTGCTTTAACGTTCTCGTCTTTTGAGACCATGGTATTGTATCCACAAGAGGAAAAACTCATTGTTACAATACATGCTAAAACCACAAAAACTATTCTTCTCATGTTTTATTATCAATTTTGTTTGATAAAAGTAATAAAATATTCTGTAAAACAAGGATAAGAAAAACTTTATTCCTCTTTGATTTCAATGTTTTTTTCGCAAATAATTCTCTAAATTCTAGGTATACACCTCTTATTTTTGCCGACAATTATTTACAAACCCTCAAGCTATTCATACATTAAACCTTCGTCAAAATGCCTGACTGAGACTTTTTCGTAGTCCAAGCCCTTATATCGAGTAAGCAAATACTGTATCCCTTGCTTTAGGTGTTTAAGAAAAGTAGCGTCCTGGTAAATTTCTTTGTTGTGTCCTAAAGATGTTACCCAAACATGTCCGCCATCATAGGCCTGATGCCAGGTTACAGGGTGTAACATCCCAAAACTCGAGATGTAATTAGGAAGTTGATCTTTAGCCTCTTTAGTAAGACGATTTAAATCAACCGCTAACACGTTCTCAATCCCAGGGTAAAAGGACTTTGTAAAATAGCATTCGTCTTCGAGCTCCCAAAAAGTCGGTAAACCTTCAACGCTGGAGTGCTCTTTAATCTTTATCACTCTTAAATTTTGCTTCCTTGGATGCCATACAAATGTTCCTCCCACTAATTGACTAAACCACTTCCAATTTCGCTCTGTCCCCAGCACAGAATGTATACCTAAAACAGTGCCTCCTGCTTGAACAAATTGACGAAAGGCCAAGCGCTCTACATCCTGCTCAAAAACCTCATTGTTTGTATTGGCAAAAACAACCATGGTATATCTCTGCAACTCCTCAGGATTGAATATTTTAGAGTCCTCGCTAACCGTTACCTTAAACCCCAACTCTTCCCCTAGCCTCACTATCGCTTGTGAAGAAGCTTCGATATTATCGTGCTTGAAACCTTCTCCATTTTTTGTGAAAACTAAAATATTTTTAGCCGAGACTTGTCCTTGACCATAGCTTTTCTGTGAAGAAAAACAAGATAATACTAGAATCAAGCTGTAAACCACCAATTTCATTCTATTCATCAACCTCATTTTTTGTATTTAAACACCCTATCATATCCCATTACATCTTTGCGTCCATCAAACGCTCTGCTTTTGATGTAGAATCAATAAGCTTCATTTTGATAACAAACGCTCTTTTGGGGTGGAAACTGCTAGGCAACCGGAAGTCAAAATATGTAAACCTATCTAAATCTAGCCCTATATCAGCATGTTTTACAGGCAGCTCTCGCCCTTCACCTAATATAGTCGCGTGAGCAGGCGCTAATTTCGAATCTTTTGCAACTTTAACTCTTATAAGATTATTCACCGGTCTATTAAAGACGGAAAGGTATACGGTATTTTCTTTTTGAGTATAATATCCATAAGGGGTTTTTGGATAACTACAATCAGTCACCCCATATACAGCCTCTTTATTTACCGCCATCCAATCCCCAACTTCCTTTGCCAGTGCCTGCTCACCAGGATGCATATTACCTAGTCCATCGGGCCCAAAATTCACTACAAAGTTACCATTCATGGAAACAGACTTCATAAGCATCTCTAAAATATCATCTGCAGTTTTTACATAAAGCCCCGACCAATCCTTCATAAAGCCCCAGCCGTTTGGCGGCAAGGTCATAATTCCTTCCCAATCATTACCTGCTAACCAAGAAATATCCTCGGGTAACTTTCTTTCCCAACCTTGCTCATAATCCCCTAAGAGGTTGCCATTGCTATCGAAGTGTCGAGAGCCATACTCGTCGTTTCGAAATCTAGAACCAATTATTAAACCGGGTTTTTTCTCACGTAATTCTATTTCCAAATTATAAGTGAATTTATAAGCACTCTTCCAGGCTTCATCCCAAGTACCATCGAACCACAACCCTTTCACCTCAGGATAGTTGTCTAATAGCTCAAACAGTTGATTTTTTGTATAATTCAAAAATTTATTAAAGCGCTCTTCCTCCTCTTTGGTTTCAGGAGCTTTATAAAAATAATTTGGATTATTCCATTCTAAAACTGAAAAATATAAATATACATCAATCCCTACGGCATGATAAGCATCTACCACCTCTTTGACAATATCCCTCTTAAAAGGAGTGTTGGTAATGTTGTAATCGGAATATTTGGTTGGCCACATGGCAAAACCATCGTGGTGTTTGGTTGTAAATATTAAATATTTCACTCCCATTTCTTTCGCTTGTTTGGCCCATTTGGATGCGTCAAAATCTACTGGATCAAACTCTTTATATAAATTATCATATATCTCCGTCCAATTTTCCGGTGCCGACGGCCCCCTCCAAGAGCGAATCCACTCGGGTGCTGCCGCTCCCCCTCTAGCACTCACACCTTCCCATTCATTGCCGGCAATCGAATAAATCCCCCAATGTATGAATTGTCCCAGGCCATAAGCCCGAAAACGCCTCATAGCATCGTCTTGACGGTCTTTAGGTGTAATAGACCCGTATTTCACCTCTTTATAACTACTGGGTTTTTCCTTAAGACCCGTCCATTGTGCATGTACATTATATAGAGTAAAGAAAAATAAAAATCCTATTAAACAATTCCGTTTTAACATCACCGTCATCGAGTTAATGTATTCAGTTTAAGTTTACAGTAAAAATCCTTTGCCAACGTCACTCAGTAAGCATCTCTTTCCATAGATTTAAAAAATCAGGCAAAAGATTTCTAAGCAGCTTTTAAAGATATAGATTCTTAAATAGAAAGACACTAAAAAAATCAAACAAAAAAACGCCCCTCAAAAATACATTCAAGGGACGTCCATTTATCAAATAAAACAAGTATTCCTTACTTTGAATAATGCGGGTTCTGCACAATTTTATCGTTCTTTCTAATTTCAGCGACAGGAACTGGTGCAAAGTACATTTTCTCAGGAAAACTTCTTTCCTGCATCTGAACAACTTTATACTCCCAGGTGTGCGTTTCTCTGTCACTATTGAGCTTTCCATAGATCTCGATAGCATAAGCTGGCTCAGAAAAATCCACCTCAGCAGTCATCCACCTACGTGCATCAAAAAACCTATGTCCTTCAAAGGCTAGCTCAACTCGCCTTTCATACCTATATAGCTCTTTTAGTTCACTATTTGACCCACTATCAATATTGTCATAAGGCATGCCTGCACGCTTTCGGATGGACTTTAAATATTCTATAGCTTCTTCCGTCTCACCAAGCTCCAAGCAAGCTTCCACATAATTCAAAAGAATTTCGGCATACCTAAAATAGATGAAATCTTGATCGCCACGTATAAACTGAGCATCCAGATTAATATCCATAAACTTCCTCAAGTAGTAACCACTATAGGTTCCATTCCAATTTTCTATCGGACTATTTCTGGAGTCTAGACCCCAACGCTTTTGAATGTTTTTACCGTCCCAGTATTCGTATTGGGCGGTTTGAATTTCGCCAACTGGATCTAGGCCGATACCGTTGGAAGCCCTTTGTTTCCAGGCGGCTCCATTGTATAAAATTGTTGCATAAAACCTAGGGTCACGATTCTCATATGGAGCGGCACTGTGATTTGAGTTAGCCCAATCAAAGGTACTACCATCAGCCATTTGATAAACATCCACCATATTTTGTGTAGGAACATTACCTCCCCAGTTATTATAACCGTTCGGGCCATTATACAAGTCGTGACTAGTCCCTAAAAGTTCTTTATCAAAAACTTTAGCGAATATAGTTTCCTCAGTTTGGCGATCGAGAAAAATCCGCTCGTAATTTTCTACTGGATTATCCGTTGGTTCGTATAAGCTATACCGCCCTTTTTGAATAATTTCAAAAGCAGCATCTTTAGCTAGCTTCCACCTTTCAATTTGATTGCCGCCAACATAACCAATCAGAGGGTTGTCGTTGCCCGGTTTATTATATAAATCACTTGCTGCATAAAGGAGAACTCTAGACTTCAAAGCTTGTGCAGCTGACTTGTTCACCTGTCCTCGCTCGGTATTTTCCTCCGTCAATGCGATTGCTTGATCTAGGTCTTCTAGGATAAAATTAATTGTTTCCTCAAAGCTAGATCGGGCTACATCTTTAATTGCCTCATCATCTTCTAGCCCAAAAGTGCCTTTAATAATGGGTACTCCACCGTACATACGCAATAAGAAAAAGTAATTAATGGCTCGCATAAAGTGAACTTCTCCAGTCAGTTGATCTTTCTCTGGATCGCTCTTAAAAGGAATTTCCTCGTAATTTTCAAAATACATATTGGCATTTCGAATTACTTTATAGAAGTCCCCCCAATTTGCGAAGTTCCATAATGCACCATGCTCATCGGGACCTATACTCCCTTGCAACACCCTCGCGGTATTGTAGTCGTGAACAAACCGGGCTTCGTCTGTTAAAGAGGCAATCATCACCTCCTCGTAACCGTGATTCATATCGCTGTACATTTTCGCAACAAAGGCACGAGCTAAATTGGGGTCTGTCCATACATCTAGCTCACTTATTTCCGTTAAAGGTTTTCTCTCTAAAAAATCTTTACTACACGAAGAGAGCGTCCCGAGTGCCAACAATAGAACCGCCCCTTTTATTATCAATATCTTTAATCTTACAGTCATCACCAAACAAATTAAAAGGTTAAACTTACACCGAGATTATAAATCTTAGTTTGTGGATAGTATTGTCCGCTTCCTCGTGGGACCTCCGGATCAAAAAACTTAACTTTTGAAAAAGTCAACAAATTTTGACCGCTAAAGAATATCCTCAGGTTATTAATCGAAATTTTGCGGGTCAACTCTTGAGGTAGCGTATAGCCAAAGTCTACAGTCTTTAACCGTAAAAAGTCAGTCTTCCACCACCAAAAAGTGTTCTCTCTATTCACCCAATACTCACGATCTCTATCGTAAGCTCTAGGCCAGCTAGCATCGATGTTATCTTCAGTCCATCTATCTTCCACAAATTCCAATGGGAAGTTTCCAATTAACCCAGACTCCGTTCTTAAATACTGTCTAGCTCCTGCGGCACCTTGAAAAAGTAAGGTTAAATCAAACTGCTTATACCCGAAGGCTAGGTTCATCCCATAAATCCACCTAGGATATTCCGTATAATCGTAACGGATTCTATCCAGGTCGTCAATCACCCCATCTCCATTGACGTCCTTGAAGATGATATCTCCTGGTCTTGCACCAGATATATGAGGATAGGAATCTACATGCTCTTGATCTTTAAAAATCCCAATTGCTTCATAGAACAAAGGGGCATCAAAAGTTTTACCAGTCGATCGCTGGTAATCTGGAGCACCAGGAGTTTCATCCCAATAAGTTAGCTTATTTCGAGCGTACATTGCGTTTACCGACGCATTTATGATGAAGTCTCCAAAGTTATTCTTATAGCTTAGCACACCCTCTACCCCTTGGTTAGTTGAAGTACCGATGTTTTCATCAGGCAAGTCAAAACCAACATACAACGGCATAGAAGCAGATCTTTGGGTCAAAATATTAGATCTGTTATTCTTAAACCAATCTGCCTCAAAGGACCATTTACCCTCACCAAATTCGGCTTCAATTCCAATGTTATAGTTTTCCGATTTTTCCCATCGAATATTTGGATTTGGTGTACGAGATTGAACGATTGCTTTTTGGAGTTCATCCCCCCACATCACACTCCCATCGTACTTGAAGGTACTTAGATATTGAAAGTTAGGAACTAAATCCGATCCTAGCTGCCCGTAAGATGCTCTAATTTTAAAGTGATTAACCCAAGGCGCTATGTCCATCCAATAGTCTTCGTTAGATAAAACATAACCAACTCCTAAACCAGGAAAAAAACCAAATCGGCTTTCTTTAGGAAAACGCTGTGAGCCGTCCACACGCCAGTTGAAATCTAAGAGGTATTTCTCTGCAAAATTATAGGAAATACGACCGAAATAATTTCGACGAGCTATTTCATAGCCGCTTCCGGTAATGCTTCTTTCCAAATCGCCCCCAGCAAACAGTTGATCGATCGCCGAAGACATAAAATATTTCCTTGCCCCCTCTAGCTCATCACCAACATTCTCAATCTGCTCTACAGCTAGGAAGGTATTTAAATTATGATCTCCAAACTGCTTTTCATAAATCGCTCGAAAATTCATGGTTATATACTGATCCTGGTAAAATTTCTCGTACAGCTCGGGATCAGACACTCCTCTTTGGGCACCACTAAGAATGGGCTCTCCTTCACTATCAAAGCCATCTAAAGTATATAGAGTCCACGGCTTAGTCCAGCGTTTTTGAAAGTTCAACATCTTATCCATTCCGAAGGTTGCATCTAGAGACAAGCCATCTACTCCTGGCACCCTAAAGGTCGCACCAACTGTCCCGTTTAATACCCAACGATCGTGCCTATCGTAACCTATTTCATTGGTACTTGTTACCACAGGGTTATCACCGTACTCGATATCCGGCCCTGGGAGTCCATTTGGCCAAACTGCGGCCTCATTGGGACGCCCACGCATTGCCGCCCGAAAAATTGAACCTGCACTTCTAGGTGGATAATTACGGTTTTCTAACCTTCCGGCTAAATCTAAGCGTACATCAAAGTACTCTCCGATATTAACATCTAGGTTAATACGTGCATTATGCCTATTGAACTTCGTTGCACTCTGCTTGTAAATTCCATCTTGGGTGGAGGAGCCTAAAGAGGCGAAATATCGTGATTTCTCACTCCCACCGCGAATGGATA
>DXEZ01000245.1 GCA_019114715.1 Candidatus Sphingobacterium stercoripullorum
CAAAAGATTATAATTTATGGAAGCGACGGATTTTAATTTATGGAACAGCTTCAGGCTACTCGACTTATTGGATGTCGTGCTTGTTGCTATCATTCTGTATTATATTTACAGTCTTATTAAAGGTACCATAGCCGTAAATATTCTTACTGGAGTGGTACTTTTTTATGGTATTTTCCTAGTGGTCCGTCAAATGGAAATGCACTTGCTTACCGAAATATTTGGTGGATTTATTTCAGTAGGGTCCATAGCGTTAATTGTCGTTTTCCAACAAGAAATCCGGCGGTTCCTATTGCATATTGGAAGGAATATATCGTTACGACAGAAGAAGCTTTTTTGGAGGTTTATAGGACCAGAAAAGAAAACAGCAACGGATAACGATGAAATTGTAAAAGCAATAGTAGATGCGTGTCGTAGTATGTCTCGGTCTAAAACAGGTGCTCTGATGGTGTTCTCCAAATATTTTGAGGAAGAATATTATCAGACAAGTGGAGAGTTGATAGATGCGGGTATTTCGAAGCGTCTATTAGAGTCTATTTTCTTTAAAAATAGCCCTTTACATGATGGAGCAGTTATAATCGTTGATAATAGAATCATGACAGCAAGTAGTGTCTTGCCTTTATCCGATAGAGAAGACCTACCTCCGTATTTTGGATTGCGTCATAGGGCTGCAATCGGCGTGACAGAAATATCAGAGGCGGTTGCGGTTATCGTCTCAGAAGAAACCGGTGAGATGTCTTTTGTAAAAGAAGGTAATATTAACCTGAATCTTTCGGCAGATGAGCTGCAATCACTTTTAGTAGAAGAGTTATAACGGTTCATTCCTCTGGACCTGCTGATCTTAATCATAAGGTTTGAGTCATTTTTAGATGTATTTTTCATAAATCGGACTGATAGCTGCTTTTTATTCGCTGGATTTTTAATTTGTTAGTTTTTTATTCGTAATTTTCCTTTCTAAAACTAACTTATATTCATCATGTGGTACGAAAATGATAAACCTTTACACATTGTTCTAAATGATTTATTTAATCATTACCGAGAACACGTAAAAAATGTAGACGAAATTACCCAGGCTTTAATTCAAAAAGGAGTAATCGAAAAAGCAGAGGATATTGAAAATGATCACATTGCATTTCGAACCTTGGGAGTGCCTCATTTGGGAATTCAGTCCTTAGAGAGAATTTTTTTAGCCTACGGGTATCGGCGAATGGATTCTTTTTATTTCCCAATCAAAAAATTGAAAGCTTATTGGTATGCTCCTCCTGAGGAAACCTACCCTAGAATATTTGCATCGGAATTAATGGTGTCAGAACTGAGTGCTGAAGCTCAAAAAATAATCCATAAGTATACGGATCCTATTTCTAGTGATCCCGTAGATGCGCTGGACCTTACAGACGGTTACGCCGTCGCTAAATTTCTTCAAACACCTCTTTGGGAGGTCCCGACTTCTGAAGAATATAGTACTCTACTTAAAGAAAGTGAGTATGCGGCTTGGGTTATTTTTAACCGCTATTATCTGAATCATTACACTATTAGCATACACGCTTTATTGGACGGTTATAATACATTAGAGGAGTTCAATGACTTTTTAGAAGGGATTGGAGTGGAACTGAATGATTCTGGTGGTAAGATTAAAGTTAGTGAAGATGGATTGTTAAAGCAAAGCAGTACCGTGTCTGCATTATACCCTGCTGAGTTTGCCGATGGGAAAACCTTGGAGATCGCAGGCAGTTATGTGGAGTTTGCAGAACGCAAAGTATTACCAAAGTTTAAAGATGTGCCCACCTGTGAGATCAAAAGAGAGCATCGCAGAGATGGTTTTGAAACGGGCAATGCTGATCGTATATTTGAGAGTACTTATACCAGTCAAATTTACAATAAGTAATGCAGTTATCTTCAGATCTCAAACGCCTCAGTGGACAGTTATCTGGTGAACTTTATTGGTCCAAAACCATGCGGCTCATTTATGCTACAGATGCATCTGCATATAGGGAGTTGCCCCTAGCTGTGGCCTACCCTAAAGATGTAAGTGACCTTAAACTGCTTTTGGATTTTGGGGTGAGGCATCATGTGGGAATTATACCTCGTGCTGCAGGTACCTCTCTAGCGGGTCAGGTGGTTGGTAACGGCATTGTTGTAGATATCTCTAAGCATATAAATAAAATTCTAGAACTAAATTTAGAGGAGGGCTGGGTGAAAGTAGAACCTGGCGTGGTGCGCGATGAGCTGAACTTGTATCTGCAGCCTTTTGGCTATTTTTTTGCACCTGAGACCTCGACCAGTAACCGCGCTACCCTAGGTGGGATGGTGGGGAACAATTCATGTGGTGCAAACTCTTTGCGCTACGGCAGCACCCGAGAGCATGTGTTGTCGTTGAAGGTTGTTTTAAGTGACGGTTCATTAATTGAATTGGAGGATCTATCCGAAAAAGAGTTTTTGCATAAATGCACTTTAAGCGGGAAGGAGGGTGCGCTTTATCGACAAATCCTTTCGTTTTTCGACGATGAAAAAAAGGTGGACAGGCTCCTGGAAGAATTTCCAAAGCCTAGCATTACAAGACGAAATACCGGTTACGCTTTAGATATTTTAGCTCAAAGTCAGGTTTTTTCTGATAGTGGACAAGCTTTTAATTTTAGTAAACTATTATGCGGTTCAGAAGGGACCTTAGCGTTAATTACAGAGATAAAAGTTAAGTTAACACCCATTTCAAAACAAGTTAAAGGAGTTGTTTGTGCGCACTTCGAAGAGCTCCCGCAGGCTTTCTATGCCAATCTTATTGCCTTAAGGTTTTCCCCAAATGTTTGCGAGTTGATGGACCATTATATCCTGGATTGCACAAAGGGAAATATTGAGCAATCGGAAAATCGCTTTTTTATAAAGGGGGCACCCCAAGCTATTTTAATCATTGAGTTGGAAGCGCCAGATCTAGAGGCTCTGAAAGATAAGGCTAAGCTCTTGGAGGAGACTATGCTAAGCGAAGGATACGGTTATTATTTCCCTCTCCTTTTAGGGGAGGATATAAAAAAGATTTGGAGCTTACGGAAGGCAGGCCTTGGGATACTCAGCAATATTCCCAGCAAAGAAAAGGCAGTTTCAGTCATAGAGGACACAGCAGTCGATGTAAATGATTTGCCGAATTACCTGCGGGAGTTTAGTGAAGTGTTGAAAAAGCGCGGGCTATATGCGGTGCATTATGCGCATATAGCTACTGGGGAGCTGCATTTACGACCATTATTAAACCTCAAATCAGAGAAGGGGAAAAAGCTGTTTCGCGAGCTTGCGGAAGAAGTTGCAACACTTGTGAAAAAATACGATGGTTCTTTAAGTGGGGAGCACGGAGATGGGAGGCTTCGCGGGGAGTTTATTGAGCAAATGGTGGGGGTTGATAATTACGAGCTCATGAAACAGCTCAAAAACAATTGGGATCCCTATAACGTTTTTAATCCCCATAAAATAATTGATACCCCTCCTATGGATATTTTTCTGCGCGATGAGAGCGTCAAAGAGGCAAAAGGGGTGCAAACCGTCTTTCGTTATGGAAAACAAGGCTTTTTAGGGCATATAGAAAGGTGTAACGGATCGGGAGACTGTAGGAAGTCGCATGAGATAGGAGGGGTTATGTGCCCTTCTTTTATGGCCACGCGCAACGAAAAAGACACCACTCGTGCTAGAGCCAATGTACTAAGAGAAATGTTTGCTTCCAATTCCAATAAAAACCCCTTTGATTTCGAAGATGCTAAAGAAGTGTTAGACTTATGTTTGAGTTGTAAAGGATGTAAGTCAGAATGTCCCTCCAGTGTAGATATGGCCAAATTAAAAGCGGAGTTTTTAAACGGCTACTACCGTGTACACGGTGTGCCATTGCGCTCTAAGCTGATTGCAAATATTGATAAAGTATGGCGATATGCTAGTGTGGTGCCTAGCTTGTATAATTTCTTTAGTAAGCGGCAGTGGTCCAGCGCGCTTATCAGCAGGTTTATTGGGTTTTCAAAGAATAGACCCTTGCCGATGATTGATAAAATCCCATTAAGGAAATGGTATCGCCGGCAATACAACCTAAATAAAAGCAATGAAACTAGTCGGAGGGTTTATCTATTTGTCGATGAGTTTATCAACTACCGGGAGACCCATATCGGAAAAACAGTGATTAAGTTACTCACAAAACTAGGGTACGGTGTTGGGGTGGTTTCACACGCCTCAAGTGGAAGAGCACAAATTTCCAAAGGGCTTTTGCAGCAAGCAAAGCTCTTAGCGGATGAAAATGTACGGATCTTTAGTCAGGTGGTGTCTCAGGAGAGCCCGTTGGTTGGAATTGAACCCTCTTCAATTTTAAGCTTTGTAGATGAGTACCCCGAGTTAGTAAGCGAAGATCTAGCTCCTCAGGCGAGCGCATTAAGTAAGCATGTGTATTTAGTCGAAGACTTTTTGCTTGAAGAGCTTAAAAATAACCGCTTGCCTTTACCAGCATTCAAAGATGCAAGCGTAAAAATAGCGCTGCATACACACTGCCAGCAGAAGGCCCTTCGCTTGCACGATGTTAGTAAAGACCTATTGCAATTAAACCCCAATGCGCAGGTTGATGTGATAAACTCAGGCTGTTGTGGGATGGCAGGTTCTTTTGGATTTGAGAAAGAGCACTATGATTTGTCCATGAAAATTGGAGAATTGGTTCTTTTTCCATTTTTACGAAGCAAAGGGGAAGACTATCAGTTTATTGCAGCTACCGGCACTAGCTGCAGGGATCAGATAGCACACGGCGTTCACATGAAGGCTTTACACCCCCTTGAAGTTTTTTATAACATGTTAGAGACGTAATTAAATTCAATAAGTCCTTTAATGGCTTTGGTTTGCCTCAATTGATGGCTATCTGAACTTCTATTGGTGTTTTAGTTTCTGTCGCTGGCAACAGCGAGCTATAAACCTAAATAGTTGCAGCTTATAAAAATTAAGCCTCACTATCCTTTGGGACGGTGAGACTTAATTTTTATGAAGGAAATTATTTTTTCAGGATCTACCTGATGTTTCTTATTGTGCTATTTAGATATCTCGTTGATAAAGTAGTCTAACCTTTTAACGACCTCTTGCTTACCTAACTGCTCTGCAATAACAAATACATCCGGGCCAAATTTCCCGCCTACTAAAGCGATACGGAAAGGAAGCATGAGTTCTCCAATTTTCATTCCGCTTTCTTTTATTTTACTTTTATAAAATGCGCTTATTACTTCTTGGTTCCAGTCGTTTTGAAAGTTCTGAAACTCTTGTGAAATTTCTTTAAAGAAAAGAGATTTTTCTTCGTTCCATTTTTTATGAACGGAATCAATATCTAGAGCTAATGGTTGCTTGAAAAAGAAGTTTCCTTGGTCCCAAAAGTCGGTCAATAGATTCATTCTATCTTTGATCAAATGGAAAATAACTTGGATTTTATCCTCTTTTATTTGCTTATTGTCAATGCCATTAGCGATTAGTACGTTGCGAAGTTCCGTAGTTAACTTATCCTCTGGGTAGGTTTGTAGCCACTGGTGGTTAAACCAGCAAGCTTTAGTGTAATCGAAGCGTGCACCTCCTTTCGCTATTCGGTCCAAAGAGAAGCTTTCGATGAGCTCTTGAATAGTAAATATCTCTTGCTCGGAGCCGTCATTCCAACCCAATAAAGCGAGTAGGTTGACAAAAGCTTCTGGTAAAAAGCCCGTTTCTTTATATCCTTGAGTCAGTTCGTTAGTTTGTGGATCTGTCCAGTTCATGGCATATACTGGGAAGCCTAGGCGAATTCCATCCCTTTTGCTCAGTTTTCCTTTGCCATCTGGCTTTAAAATTAACGGTAAGTGTGCCCATGAAGGTTGTTCGTTTTCCCAGCCTAGGTATTTCCAAAGTAAAATATGTATAGGCGCTGAAGGTAACCACTCTTCGCCTCTGAAGACATGGGATATTTCCATGGCTTTATCGTCGACTACTACCGCTAAGTGGTAGGTCGGCATACCATCGGCCTTTAATAATACTTTATCGTCTAATAAATTAGTTTCAAAGCTTACGGTTCCTCTGATTAAGTCTTCAAATGTTACGATTTGATTTTTAGGAACTTTTATACGGATGGTGTGTGGTGCCCCCGCATTCAATAAGTCGCTTACCTCCTCCTGCGATAAGCTCAAGGAGTTTTTAAGCGTTAAACGATTCTCATGACTGTACTTGAAGTTTGGCTCTTTTTCCCTGACTTTAGCGAGCTCTTCTGGGGTATCGAAAGCATAATAAGCGTGACCGTCTTTAATAAGTTGCTCTGCGAACTGTCTATAGTTGCTTTTACGTTCACTTTGGCGATAGGGGCCAAACGGGCCTCCTTCATTTGGGCTTTCATCAGGGAGAATGCCACACCAATTTAAACAATCAACGATATACTGTTCCGCACCTGGAACAAATCTACTTTGGTCCGTGTCCTCTATACGAAGGATGAACGAGCCATTATGTTTTTTAGCAAACAAGTAATTGAATAGGGCAGTACGGACACCACCCAAATGCAAGCCTCCCGTGGGACTTGGAGCAAAACGTACTCTTACCTTTTTGGATGAATTCATAGTACAAAACTAAGTAATTCTTACAACTTAAGTTGGACACTATCCATGAATTTGTTTAATTTGTGTAGCTTACTACTTTAAATGAAATCAATTAACACATTTCAGTATCATAAACAGCGGTGGAAAATATTTTTATTTCTCTTTGCCGCATTTATAACCTTGGCATCTCTGTTTTTCACTAGTTTTTTGGTAAAAAAGTTGGCGCAAAGTGAGCGGTCAAAAGCGGAGGTCTGGGCTATGACAACTAGGAGCATTATTACAATGCCTGATGTGGACGATGACTTTATAAGTTTTATTTACGAGGTGCGCGATAGCTTGAGCTTGCCCGCAATTATTGTGGATGAGAAGGATGAAGTGATATTTTGGCGAGGCTTGGATGAAAGGAAGACCAATATACCGTTACAGAACCTATCCGATCAGGAAAAAGAAACTTTAGAGTATGATCCCGGTTACTTTGACCATCAGCTGTCCAAAATGAAAAGTCGGCACGAGCCTATTTTAATCCCCTTAGAAAGTGGCGGTGGATGGAGAGTTTACTATAAAGAGTCTCAGGCTCTTAGCTTATTGCGGGTGTTCCCCTATGTGCAACTTTCTTTAATTGCACTATTCCTTGCCGTAGCTTATTCTGTATTTAGTGCGGTTAAAAAGTCCGAGGAAAATTTAGTCTGGGTTGGAATGGCAAAAGAGGCAGCTCACCAATTGGGCACACCTTTGTCTTCATTAATGGGCTGGCTGGAATTAATACGTATGAAATTCGATGCGCCAGAGGATGAAACATTAAATGAAATGGAACGGGATATTAAGCGGTTAGAAATTGTTGCCGATAGATTTTCAAAAATAGGTTCTTCACCTCACCTTTCTTCCCATCAAGTATACCCAGTGGTAGAGGAATTTGTGCAGTATTTTCGGATTAGGACGAGTGATAAAATAACAATAGAACTGAAAGGCGACAAGCATGTAGAGGCCATGTTGAACGTTCAGTTGTTTGATTGGATTATAGAAAACCTACTTAAGAATGCTGTGAATGCGATAGCCAATGAGGGAGAAATAGTGGTTAATATCATGGAAAATATTGCAAAAGAGGAAATTATTATAGACATTAGTGATACAGGAAAAGGCATTCCTAAATCTAATTACGAGCGAATTTTTGAACCTGGATTTACTACAAGAAAGAGGGGCTGGGGATTAGGGCTTAGCCTAACAAAGAGGATGATTGATTACCATAAGGGACAAATTCTAGTGAAAGAATCTGAGGTTGGAATTGGAACTACAATTAGAATTATATTAAAAAGCAATTTGAAATATGAACCTACTAAAATCGGATGAATACCCTGCAATTTATGCGCCGTACGTAGAAACTGTACTCGGAGATGTTCTAGAAGAGTTGAAGCTACAAGAAGAGCGTTTTGTTGAGTTTATAGAACAAATACCGTCCGAATTAGAAAATTACAGCTATAGCCCAGAGAAATGGAATGTTAAACAGGTCCTTTGTCATGTGGTAGATACGGAGCGCGTAATGGCTTATAGAGCTTTGCGATTCGCTCGTAATGATATGACCTCACTAGCGGAGTTTAATCCTGATTTATTTGTAGAAAATGGCAATCATGAAAAGCGAAGTTTAAGTAGTATTGCTGAGGAGTTTTCATACTTAAGAAAGTCTAATTTTATATTCTTCTCTCAACTTAGCGAGAAGGAGTTAGAAAGAAAAGGTATGGCATCGGGGAGGTTGATAAGTGTTCGCGCATTGCTTTATGTGATCGCGGGACATCTAAATCACCATCGAAATATATTAAATGAGCGTTATTTTAAGTCTTATGAAAAAAATGATTTGGCATAAAACATATACTCTAGAAGAGGTCAACGATATTTTCGCAAAGAATATGACCGGCTATCTGGAGATTAGAGCTGTTGCAATAAGTCATGAAAGCTTGATTGTATCTATGCCGGTAAACGATAGAGTTAAACAGCCATATGGCCTATTACACGGTGGCGCCTCGGTAGTTCTGGCGGAATCTGTAGGTAGTATTGCCAGCAATCTAGTTGTCGATCATGATGCATTTATGGGGGTGGGAATGGAGGTGAATGCCAATCATTTAAGACCTGTTTGGGATGGAGAAGTCCGTGCCTTATGTAGGCCTTTGCATTTGGGCGCTAAATCGCATGTCTGGGATATAAGGATTGAAGATCAAAAAGGAAATCTAGTTTGCGTTTCAAGATTGACCGTTGCAATAGTTAAAAGAAGGAACGCAAACGATTGATGCTTGCTTTTTTAGGTCATTCCGTGAAATTCGAACTTTGTGCCTTTTTAGGGTCAATAAATTTTGTTATTCTTGTATCGAAGAAATAATCAAAGATTCTAAACATAAACATATTTAACTTATCCCACATTTATGGATGCTAAAGCTATTAACACTGTAGGTAATAAACCACAGTCCACCCTGGGACCCATGATCATTATCGGGGCGCTATTTTTTATTTTCGGGTTTGTTACTTGGTTAAACTCCTTGTTAATTCCATTTTTGGGAATTGCATGCGAATTAACCGAAGCTCAATCCTACTTTGTTACCTTTGCGTTTTATATTGCTTATCTGGTGATGGCCCCTGTTTCCAGTTACGTTTTAAAGAAGTTTGGCTTTAAAAATGGTATGGCTGTTTCTTTGGGGATTATGGCCGTTGGAGCCTTAATATTTATTCCGGCAGCCTATTCTCGAAGTTACTTACTGTTTTTAATAGGGCTTTTTACCATGGGGGGTGGCCTAGCAATTTTGCAAACAGCTTCTAACCCATACATCACTATTATTGGTCCTGTAGAGACTGCTGCGAGACGAATTTCAATTATGGGGATCTGTAATAAATTAGCGGGTGCTTTGGCGCCAATTATTTTAGGTCTTTTCTTGAACCTCGGAGAGGCAGATAGCGTAGCAAAGCAAGTAGAGTCTTTATCTCCAGAAGCTTATTCTCAAGCTTTAGATAAAATTGCTTTACAAATGGTAAACCCTTATATTGGAATAGTTGTAGTGTTGATTATCCTAGCTTTTTGGATAGCGAGATCTAATCTTCCGGAAGTGGACGGCGATGAGGAAGAGGTATCCGAGGACGGTTCAGCGCTGGAAACTAGGACGAGCGTTTTCCAATTTCCATATGTTCTACTGGGCTTTGTTACCTTATTCTTTTATGTAGGGGTTGAAGTCATTGCTGGAGATACAATCATTGCCTATGGACGTTCTTTAGATGTTCCATTAACAACCGCTAAGTATTTTACGGGAGGAACTATGGCGGCAATGGTTCTTGGTTACATCGTGGGAATAATTGCAATTCCAAAGTACTTAGGTCAAGAGCAAGCCTTGAAAATTTGCTCTATATTAGGGGTGCTATTCACCTGTGGTATCGTATTCACAGATGGTATGACATCCTTAGTTTTTGTTGCTGCATTGGGTTTAGCAAACTCCTTGATCTGGCCAGCCATTTGGCCACTCGCACTAAAAGGTGTTGGGAAATTTACTGGAGCAGCCTCAGGCTTACTAGTTATGGGTATTGCCGGTGGAGCTGTACTCCCACTACTTTATGGTCAATTAGCACACACTATAGGTACAAATCAAGCGTATTGGGTTTGTTTACCGTGTTATTTGTTTATCCTGTTTTATGCAATTTCTGGACATAAGATTGGTAAAAAGCATGTTTAATTTTTTATAAAAATATTATGAGAAAATATATTTTAGTTTTATTAGCGACGGTTTTTGCTGTGTCTTCGCAGGCTCAGGTAAAGATACCTCCTATTAGCAGTTCTGCAAAGGTTGAGCAAGGTTTGGGTATCCATAAAATCACTTTGAACTACCACAGGCCAAACATGAATAACCGTAAAATATTTGGTGATTTAATTCCATTTAATGAAATCTGGAGAACGGGAGCGAATCAAGCGACTGTTGTTGATTTTCAGGGAGATGTGCAAATAGATGGTAAGGTTGTTAAAGGCGGAAGCTACGCTTTATTTACTATTCCAAATCCAGACTCTTGGACAGTGATTCTGTCAAGTAATACTGAACAGTGGGGATCTTACACATATAATCCTGATGAAGACGTTGTTCGGTTTGAAGTGAAACCTGAAAAGACTTTGAAAACAGTAGAAACCTTGACTATTTCTTTTGAAGAGGTTACACCTACATCCGCACAAATGCAAATTGCGTGGGAGGATACTCAAATATCGTTTGCTATAGTTGCCGATCAGCAAAAAGAGATTGTAGCATCTATTGAGCAGGCTATGCAAAGTGATAAGAAGCCGTATTTAGCCGCAGCGCAGTATTATTATAACAATAACCTTGATATAAAGCGAGCGAGCGAGTGGGTGCAGAAAGCTGTAGAAACCACGCCTGAGTTACCATGGGTCTACTTTTGGAAAGCCAGGATATTTGCTAAAGCAGGAAATAAGCAAGAGGCTTTACAAGCAGCTACGCAAGGGATTGAGGTAGCGAAAAAAGCGGATAACGATGAGTATATTCGATTAAATACCCAGATGGTTGAGGAACTGAAATAATACCAATACTATCAAACTTGATATATAGACGGTCTACTACATTTTGTAATAGGCCGTTTTTTGTGGATAGTAGGGTCACTTGTATGTAAGATGAGAAATAAATTTAAGCCACTCGCGGCTCCTAAAAATGTGCCTTTAACTGATGAGGCTTTTTAAGTCTTCTTGATTCAATGATTTGAAAAAGTTTTCTTCCGTTTGGATGAGGGTGTCTGCTATAGTAGTTTTTCTTTGTTGTAATTGTAGTATTTTTTCTTCTACCGTATCTTTTGTTATAAACTTATAAATGAAGACACTCTTTTTCTGCCCAATTCTATGGGTACGATCGATAGCTTGCTGCTCTACGGCAGGATTCCACCAAGGGTCTAATAAAAATACGTATTGCGCTTGAGTCAGGTTTAAGCCTACGCCTCCAGCTTTAATTGAAATTAAAAACACGTAAATGTCTTGGTTACTTGTGTACTCATCAACCACCTGTTTCCTGTCTTTTGTGCTCCCATCCAAATAGCTGAATTTGATTCTTCTTTTTATAAGCTCCTCTTTTACAATTTGTAGATGTGACACAAACTGGGAGAAAATTAGGACCTTACTTCTTTCTGCAACAATGGGCTCTAATACCGAAAGCACGGCATCTAGCTTGCCCGACTCTGCTTGCGTTCGTTCTTCAAGAAGTTTCGGATGGTTTGCAATTTGTCGCAACTTCGTAAGACCAGCAAGTATGGATAGTTTGTTGCTTTTGAATTGTTTTGTATTGCTAAACCCTAGGAGATGATTTCTGTACTCAGATTTTATTTTTTCGTACAATGTGAGCTGCTCATCGCTCATAGGGCAATGGATAATTTGCTCGGTTTTTTTAGGCAATTCTGTCGCTACCTGTTCTTTTGTTCTACGAAGTACAAAAGGCTTTATTAAAGCTTGTAGCTTTTCGGCTTTTTGGGCATCTTTTTTCTTTTCTATAGGTACTACAAATTTTTTCTGAAAATAGCTTAGGGGCCCTAATAAGCCAGGGTTTAAGAATTCCATTTGCGACCATAAGTCTTGAATGCTGTTTTCTACTGGTGTTCCACTCAAAACTAAGCGGTGGCTGCCTTTGAGTTTTCTTATTGCAGAAAATGACTTAGAGCTGGGGTTTTTAATGTTTTGACTTTCATCTAAAATGATGTAATGAAAGTACATGTTGGAAAGCAACTCTTCATCAATTCGTGCTATTCCATAGCTCGTAAGGATCAGATCTGCAGATTGAAAGTCTTGTTCGTTTTTTGAGCGGTTAGACCCGGTGTGTAAGACAATTGAGAGATCTGTAGTGAACTTGAGCGCTTCTTCTTTCCAATTGAAAATAAGCGAGGTTGGCGCAATTAAAAGAATGGGACCAAAGTTTTTCTCTCCAGATTTCTTTTGATCCATTTCATGCTGAATCAGGCTTAATGTCTGGATGGTTTTTCCCAGTCCCATGTCGTCCGCTAGGCAGCCTCCGAAGCCATATTCTTTTAAAAACAACAGCCAGTTGTAGCCGGCTTGCTGGTAGTTTCTGAGCACCCCATTAAAGTTGGCGGATACTTCCCTCTGTGTTAATCCAGTAAAGCCTTGCAGTCTATCTATTTTTTCATGTAACTCCGTGTTAGCATGGGTGGAAATGTCTTGAATTAATCCAATGTGTGTTTTTTTAAGCCTGATTCTTTTTGTCTCTGTTGAAAAATCAAACATGTTCTCATACTGAGAAAACCATTCCTCAGGTAATATAGCAATTGATCCGTCTGGAAGCTTGTACTCGGGGGTATGGTTGAGGATGTTGTGTCTTAATTCTTCAAATGGAATTTTAAATGCGCCAAATTCTGCGTATGCTTTCACATCAAACCAATCCAGCTCTTCTTGAATGTCTAGGTGAACTTCACTTGTACCCAAATAATAGGGCGTTAAGTTGTTGTTTTCTTGCTCAACTTTGAATCCCAGTTCTTCAAGACGTGCATAGTGCTTATTTAACCAGACGATAGGGTTGTTCCACGAATCTTCTGTCAGTTCTAAATAATTGTCATCATTTAGATGGAGTCCCATGTCTTTTAAAGTTTCAATTTGTTGCAATTCCCAGGTTGTGGCTCGTTTAATTCTATAGAAGGTATAGCTTTCTTGCTCTAGGTCTTTTTCGAGCTCTACAGATATGGCGTTTTTTTCGGAGGTGCTTGCATGAAACCTATAGTTGCCGTATTGAAAAACAATGTTAATGGTAGCCTGCTCGTTGAAAGAAGTGTCTAAAATTAAATGAGTAGTTGCTCTTTCATGCAAGGTCTTTATTTTAAACCCTTTTGCAAATACGCTGTGACTAGCGATGAGATTTTTCACGAAAGTTTTGTAATACCTCTCCTCGGTGCTTCTTGGTATAGCGATGAATCTTTTATTTAAGAAGGGTTGAAGCTTCTTTCCTTCTAGTTCTTCATCGAAGTAATAAAGCGTATCCTCTATGAGGATCCATGCTTGCTGATTCACCACTATTTGGGTTCCTCTATACATAAACTCCAGTTTTTTCCCATCGTGTTTTAAAGTGGGGAAATAATGAGTGTTGCTTTCATTCCTTCGGAAATGAAAAAGTATGGAAGTGGGTTTTTCAGCAACGGATATGGGCTTATGAGCAGGGTAGCCGTCTTTGTGCATTAGAAAAAATGGTTTGCCTCTTAATAGCGGTAAAACCTCTTGCATTTTCTGCTCTAGCTTTGATCGAATTGTGTCGTAATCTTCGGCCGAAAAGGAAGTGTTGAAAAACTTTGCTGGGAGCAAGTTGGACTTGAAGTAATATTTGATTACAAATTGCTGTTCTAGCTGATCTAGGATTTTTATGATTTGATAATCTTGAGGGTCTAAGTTTTTTTTGAAATCTTTTATGGTGTGTGAAAACACCCTTTGGTGTGACAAAGAGAAGGATCCGTTTTTATTTAAATAAACGATATGAGGTTCAATTAAAAAGCCTAAATAGGGATGTTCTCCTAATGAATAGATTAATTTATATTCTCTTTTATTATCAGTCATTTATTACCAAAAGTTATTCAGCCAAGTGAATTTGAGTGTTTTCATTATTACTAACTAGCCCTGATTATAGAATCCCTCGAATCAGCAGGTGTTTACATGAACTCAAGTGCTTGGCAGTATTTGTGGGAGCTTTTATAACAGCTCTATTTAAAAAAACCACCTTCCTTAATGCGCTATGGATTGCTATTGTAGGGGGTGTTCATTTGGGCTGTATTGACTAAAAAGCATCTTTCCATACAGCCCAATCCCACATGTAAATCCTAGAGCGTTGGTAAATTTACACAATTTTGAAATAATGCATAGTGTCGTGGACCATATGGTGCAAAGCTACGCTTTAAAGTAGGTTTATTTGCTGCGTTTACTGAAGGGGTCTCGCTGATTTCCAGACAAATTGTCCTTTTTTTGGGGTCTTAACGTCATATTGGCTTGTGTTTTAGCACCTTTTTCGGAAAGTGATATTCTGATTTTGTATGTGCCTGACGTAGTGTTTCTTCGGTTGGTTCTTACTAAGAATAACTCCTGGATTCGTAAATCGAAGGTTAAAAACAGTATATTTACGCTTGTAATAATGCGAGCAATGGGAATTCTGAGCGCAGATAAAGAGAGGTTGAGCCAGATTTAGAAGAAAACAGTCCGAGATGGATAATAAAGCTGTTACAATTCAAAGCCCACTGTTAAAAGCTTGTTAAAAACCTTTATTAGCCATTTTAGTTAACATTATTTAACTGACAAAAGTTGCTGTTAAGCGCCTATTGGTATTACATTTGAAAATAAAAAACAGTAGTAAGTAGATATTTGAATCATTTATTAATAATCATATGAAGAAAATAAGTATAACATTACTCATCGCGTTAGTCGGTGGAATTATTGCGATTGGAGGTTACAAGCTCCTTGAGCAAAAACAATTTGAGAACATGGGATTTGAGGAAAAGCAAGAAGTGTATTTTGCGAACTTCCCTGAAATTGAAATGTCCTCATCAGCTGGAAACCCAGATTTTACGCAAGCTTCGGCTGCAGTGATACCTGGTGTTGTAAACATTGAAGTTACAATGACTCGGGAACAGCGTAGGGGTGGAGGCGGAGGAATGTCTCCATTCGATTTTTTCGAAGATTTTTTTGGTACGCCACGTCAACCGCGTCAGCAGCAGCCTAGACAAGCTAAAGCAACAGGTTCAGGCGTTATCATTTCACCCGATGGGTACATTGTGACGAATAATCACGTCGTTGCAGATGCAGATAAAATTCAAGTGAAATTAACCGATAGGCGTGTGTTTGAAGCTAAAGTAATTGGTAGAGATGCTAACACAGACTTGGCTCTTATTAAAGTGAGCGCAGATAAGCTTCCTGTTGTGAAGTTTGGTGATTCCGATCAGGTTCAAGTTGGAGAGTGGGTCCTTGCAGTAGGATATCCTTTATCCCTACAATCCACTGTAACAGCAGGGATTGTTAGTGCTAAAGGAAGGCAGCTAGGCCTATTGGGAGACCAAGAAAGACAGCAATACCCTTACGGAGGTGAGGAGCCTATTGTGAATGCGGCAATTGAATCATTTATTCAAACTGATGCAGTAATTAACCGAGGAAATAGTGGTGGTGCTCTGGTAAACGCACGAGGTGAGCTTATCGGTATTAACACTGCAATTGCATCACCTACAGGTTATTATTCTGGCTATGGGTTTGCTATCCCGGTTAACTTAGCGAAAAAGATATTAGATGACTTTATTGAGTTTGGTCATGTAAATAGAGGGTATATAGGTATAACCTTTAATGAACTCAATACCGATGTTGCTAAAGAACTAGAGATTAACGAGTCTATAGGGCTATATGTTCAAGAAGTACTTAAAGACGGTGCCGCGGAACAGTCTGGTCTGAAAAAAGGCGATGTTATTACTAAAATTGATGGTAAAACTATTTATGCATCACCTGATTTACAAGAGCGAGTGGCGCGATTAAGACCAGGAGATAAAATTCGCTTGACCTATAAAAGGGACGGCAAAGAAAGAAATGTGGATGTCACACTTAAACCGGGTTCGGATAAAACTGAAAAGGATCGTAAAGAAGAAGTTGATAAAAGCACTAAAGAAATTTACAATAAGTTAGGTGCTACCTTCATGCCTTTAAGTGATAAGCAAAAACAAGAATACGGTATCAATAACGGAGTCGTAGTTACACAAGTGTATCGTGGCGGTGCGTTTGAATTTGTGGGCATACAAAAAGGGTTGGTCATCACCGAGGTGAATGGTAAACCAGTAAATGATAGTGATGACGTAGAGTCTGCACTAGCTAATACAAAACGTAACTTTGTATATGTGAAAGGTACTCGTGGAAGAGGAAACACCGTGGAAATGAATATTCCAATAGATTTTTAAGGTGATTTGAATAGAATAAGGAAGCTGTATGGTCTACGACTGTACGGCTTTCTTGTTGATACGATTTGAATAAATAAAGGTAAGTTTAAGAAAAATTAAGGGTATGAAAGTTTTAATGGTTTGTTTAGGGAATATATGTAGGTCTCCTTTGGCGCACGGCATACTGGCACATAAGGCAAAGGAAAGTGGAAAGAACTGGATCGTTGAATCTGCAGGTACAGGAAACTGGCATATTGGAAATGCTCCTGATTCCAGGTCTATTGCAGTAGCTGCAAAATATGGATTTGATATTTCCCAGCAGCGCGCGCAACAACTCACCCAGGAAATGCTCGATTATTACGATAAGATTTATGTAATGGACGAGCAGAACTATCAAGATGTCGTTGAAATGACACAAAATGATGCGCAAAAATCAAAAGTTGAGTTATTTTTGCCTGGAGGAACAGTGCCGGACCCCTATTGGGATGACAATATGTTTGAATTAGTTTTCAAAATGATCCATGCGCGCTGTGACCAGTTAATTAAAGAAGGGCGTAAATAATAAATATAAAGCACGTGACTGCAGCAGAGATAAATAAAAAATGGAAAGTACTTCAACAAAAAGTATCTGAATGGTTTGATACAGAAACTCCTGACCTGAAGGTAATGCTATTTTTGGTCGGAGTTCAGGAGTTAGGGCAAGGCCCCAAAAAGTTTTCCAAAAGGGAAAAAGAAGAATTAATGCATATTGCAACCTGTCGGCTATTTAGTTCTTTAGGTTTCTATGAATTAGAAGGCGCTGATGAGGATGGATGGCCTCACTGGAAATTGGTAAATCCAATACCAAACTATACCTTACTTGAACAGGAGTTAATGATTAAATCCCTTTTACTAGATTATTTTGAAGAATATGAGATTTATTAATGCTGGGATAGCTTTACTAGCATCCGTTTTTTTTATGTTTGGTCAGGTGGCTTATGCTCAAAAAGCACCGGAGCATTATTACGTTAAAGTACAGACCCCTAAAGGCGATTGTCTGGTCATGCTTTACGACGAAACACCACAACACCGAGATAACTTTATAAAGCTAGTTAAAGAAGGGTTTTACGAAGATCTCATGTTTCATAGGGTGATTGAGAACTTTATGGTGCAAGGGGGAGATCCCGACTCTCGATATGCTGCGGAGACTCAAAGGCTTGGCAGTGGAGGACCTGATTATAGAGTTCCTGCGGAAATACGTGATTCGATAATTCATAGAAAAGGTGCAATAGCCGCTGCGCGAAATGATAATCCAGAGAAAGCATCATCAGCCTCTCAGTTTTATTTAGTGCAGGGACATGTCTTTTCAGAGGCAGCATTAGATTCTTTGGAGCAATATAGGCTTCAAGGAGAGAGGTTGTCAGAATTGCAAAGGGAAGTTTACACTACGATTGGAGGAGTGCCTCATTTAGATGGAAACTACACGGTGTTCGGTGAAGTTATTCAAGGGCTGGAGGTGATTGATTCTATAGCTGCCGTACGTACAGATAATTTCGATAGACCTACAGAGGATGTTCGGATGAACATGCATTTACTGACCAGGAGAGAAGCATTAAATTTAGAAAGAGAGAGAAAAGGGCTACCAGTGAAGGAGAATATTTTCACTAAAATTATGGATGCCTTAAGGTCTCGTTATTATTAGTTTAGGAATAGATTGTATGAAGATAGTCACCTATAATGTTAATGGAATTCGTGCAGCTCTTAGAAAAGGGTGGATAGATTGGCTTAAAGAGTTGGACCCTGATGTGGTTTGTTTACAGGAAATTAAAGCAACCCCTGATGTTGTACCTGAGGTTCTGTATTTAGAACAGCTGGGGTACGAGCATTATTGGTATCCAGCTAAGAAGAAGGGCTATAGCGGCACCGCTATATTAACAAAAAAGAGTCCTAAAAATATTGTTTATGGCTGTGATCATGAACTGTTTAATGATGAAGGAAGGGTGATCCGCGCAGATTTCGATGACTTTTCTGTAGTAAGTGCGTACTTCCCCTCAGGCACAACTGGAGATATCCGGCAGCAGGTGAAGTATGATTTTTTAGACCATTTTCAAAAATGGACCGATGAACTTCGGCTAGAAATACCGAATTTGGTTCTTTCTGGTGATTACAATATTTGTCATCGCGCTATAGATATCCATAATCCAAAATCTAACGCCAGGACTTCTGGGTTTTTGCCCGAGGAGAGGCAGTGGATGGAGGACTTTATGGACTCCGGCTATAAAGATGCTTTCCGTTTAGGAAATCCAGATCCTCACCACTATACCTGGTGGAGTTATAGAGCCAATGCTCGGCCGAGAAACTTAGGCTGGCGCATCGATTACCACTTGGTTAGCGATCCATTAGTAGAAAAAATAAAAAGTACACAGATTCTTTCAGACGTAGTACATTCAGATCATTGCCCCGTCTTATTAGAACTTGAATAATTGTTATTCGAATCCCAGCAGTGTAAATTGTTGGGATTTCGTTTTTAAAGGCACTAAATATCTAAGATGTTGCTCTCAGCATTAAAAAAGCCTTTTATCTTGATGTGGCTTTTGCTGATCTCGAACAATGAAAAAGAGTTGTTTTCTTTTCCCGCACCCTCTACTGCTCCTTTGACAGTCCAATAGTAGATGCCATTTATGGTGCAAAACCCGCCCTTGTGATCGTGGCCTTGGATGACAAGCTTGGTGTTTTTATTTGTTTCTAAAATGGCACGGACTTGAGCGGCATTGTTAGGGCAGTAAATGGGGTTGCTAAAAGTATCGTCTAAACGCTGGTGAATAAACACAACAATCACTTTATCTTCTGTGGATTTTACTTCTTGCTTTAGCCATTCTATTTGATGTTGCGGTACATGGCAGTCTTTCCAATCGAAGTTTCCTTTATTATAAGCCTGTCCGTCTTTTTTGTAATTCGCATCTAAAACGATGAAATGACAATGACCTTTGCTAAAGCTGTAATAGGCTTTCCCTTTGGCCTTGCCGCTATTTTTTGTGTGATCGAGAAACTCTTCTTTGCTTATACTATCGTGGTCGTGATTTCCGAGAGCATGAAATCGCTCTCCTTGGTACTTGGAATACTCCTTTTCCATGTCTTTTAAATACTGGATTGTCGCTTGCGGATTGGGAATTTCGTCCTCATCCTTGAAATCCCCTAATTGAAGAATAAAGTCTGGATTTAAACGGTTCATTTCTTCCACATAATTGCCTAGCTTATTGAGGGAATCTTTGAAATATCTACTTCCTCTTGGTGGACGATCTGCATAATGCAAATCTGAGATGACTCCAAATCGTATGGGGGAATTTGATCCCTTCTTTGAAAAAGATAATTGAGGTGTGATTCCTAAAACTGCTAATGTTTTAATGAAATGCTTTCTATCCATTGCTGAAATGTTGAAAAAACTTTGCTAAAGTTAATCAAAGGATGGTGAATTACAAGGTTAAGGGTAGGAGAATTATGCACAAATTGTTGCCTTAAAGTGATAATTTTACCTGTATTTTGTAAAGTAGTAAATCTGCTTTTTGCGTTTGCAGAAGAGAGTAAATCAAAAGGTTTATATTTGGGGCTCAAGATGCGGGTGTTTTCTAACCCCGACTTGGCTAAAATGCTATCTCCTGTTTTCTGTTGCTTTTAGCACCAGGATACAATTTTATGCATATGACTTCTGAACATCGAAAAATAATTCATATAGATATGGATGCATTTTATGCATCTGTGGAGGAACGAGACTTTCCCGAGTATCGTGCCCGACCTATTGTTGTGGGCGGACATCCTGAACAAAGAGGGGTTGTTGCAACTGCGAATTATAAAGCAAGAGAGTTTGGAGTGCATTCGGCCATGTCAACACGTAAGGCCATTCAGCTATGCCCCGATTTGATTGTTGTTAAACCTAGATTCGATGTGTATAAAGAAGTTTCAATGCACATTAGGAGTATTTTTAAACGCTACACGGATTTAATCGAGCCGCTGAGTTTGGATGAGGCTTATTTAGATGTTTCATGTGATAAATTGGGTTTGAATTCTGCAATTAAGGTGGCTAAGTGCATCAAAGAGGATATTTACAATGAATTAAAACTAACAGCCTCTGCGGGTGTTTCTATCAATAAATTTGTGGCCAAACTAGCTTCAGACTATAAAAAGCCCAATGGTCTAACTTTCATTAGTCCAGACTCCGTAGAAGTGTTTTTGGAGCAAATGGCGATTGAGAAGTTCTATGGAGTAGGGAGGGTGACTCGGAAAAAGATGAATAATATGGGGATCTATTTTGGGAAAGATTTGAAGGCTAAATCTTTAGAGGAGTTAATTCATGCTTTTGGCAAAACAGGTGGTTTTTACTACCAAATTGTTAGAGGGATTGACGATAGGCCCATTAGTCCTGACCGAGAAATTAAATCTATCAGTGTGGAGGACACCTTCTTAGAAGATATAGCGAGCCTGGCGTTGTTATTAGAAAAGCTGGATGAGCTTTGCGACCTATTAGAATACAGGCTGCAGCAAAAAGATAAAAAAGGCAGAACTATCACTTTGAAGATCAAATTCTCCGATTTTCAAACCATTACCCGTAGCGCTACTGTTGAGGGGTTGTTACATAAGAAGGAGGAGCTGTTCTTGCTAGCCTCCTCTCTGCTGAAGCAAGTTAGCCTTGAAGATAAAAAAGTGCGTCTCTTAGGTGTAGGGTTATCCAACTTTTACGATAACCAACAGAGCCTGCAATTGCGACTGTTTTAAGGGGGATTCCCCCTTAGTTTACCCTTATGGTTGTCTCTTAATTCCATTAATAATCAGTCGTTAGCGACTTGTATGCGTTTTTGCGCCTGTTTTTTTAATTAATATTATAAAAGCGCATGGTTTTAGGGATAATTTGTATATTTATGCCTTCATAGACTGACTAAATTATTTGGTATGCGCAGCAACTTTCGAGTTATTACTTTGTTTTACGCAGTTTTGCTGATACTAAGTGCACCATGCACGCATGGGCAAATTCGAATTGGAGAAACGATTGATTCTTTATCTTATTTAAACTATAGCGACGGGCAGGTCCGATTAGGCTCGGATAAAATGGGGTACATTGATTCGGGTGTACGCTTGGTTGTAATGGATTCGGTAAAGGATCAGTATGTGGTTAAACTATCTCGATCTTGGGAAGCATTTATTCCCAAGCAATTTGTTGGAAATATAAAAGAAGTTACGGGAGATGTTGATTCTTTGTTCAATCATTTGAATAGCTCTTGGCACTTGACCTCCAGTGAGAATGTGGATGTGTTGAGCTTAACCTTTTCTGAAGCATTACCCTATCGATCCATTCAGGAGGTTTCCCCTAATAAAATAATCCTAGATGTCTTTGGAGCGCGATCTAACGCCACGTGGTTTACGCAGTTGAGTAAAGCCAAAGTGATTGAACACGTTCAAATGGAACAGCTGGAGCAGGATGTAATTCGCTTTCACATTCATTTAAGGGGTAAACAAAACTGGGGGTATGCGTTGAAGTACCAAAATAATTCACTGCAGGTGCGCGTTAAGCATCCACCCGCAAAACTAAACTTAAAAAACTTACATATAGCTATTGATGCCGGCCATGGAGGCAGCTCAACAGGAGCCGTGGGCGCGCAAGGAACTTTAGAAAAGGAATACAATCTGCTTTTTGCTTTGGAGCTGCAAAAGTTATTGTTGAAAAAAGGTGTAAAGAATGTGTATATGACCCGAACGGGAGATTACGAGGTGTCCACTACAGATCGCGTACGAACCTTAAAAGGTATCAACCCCGATATCCTCATCAGCTTGCATTTAAATGCGTCATCTAATACGCAAGTTAGTGGCGTGAGCACCTATTATAAGCAGCAGCAGAGTAAGGCGCTGGCTTCATCCATTTTGCAGCAAATGCTGAAGCTGGATTTAAACGAGTTTGGATTGATAGGGAATTTTAACTTTTTGCTCAATGCCCCTATTGAATACCCCAATACTTTAGTGGAGATTGCTTTTTTAAGTAACCCTGAGGATGAAGAAAAGGTATTACAACCTGCTTTTCACTCCAAAGTTGCTAAGCAAATATATAAAGGATTGAAAGATTGGATTAAAGAAATTAAATAAATAGTTGGTAAATCATAAGATAAGATGAAAAAACAAAATTTGATACTTCTTAGTGGTCTTATATTTGGCCTAATTGGGCTAACTGCTTGCCAGTCTAATGGCAGTAATGAAGAAAACGATGAACAAAATTCGCAAGAACTGACTCTATTAACGGGAGCTGATCAGCTGGATGAATACCTGCCTTTATTGGAAGGGAAAAAAGTAGGCTTGATGGGGAATCAAACCTCTATAGTGGGTGAAGATCAAAAGCACCTAGTTGATGTTTTATTCGATGAGAATGTGGATTTGAGGTTTGCGTTTGCTCCTGAACATGGCTTTAGAGGTAAAGTGGAGCGTGGTGAAAAAGTAAGTAATGAGGTGGATGCAGAAACCGGCTTGCCTCTTTTTTCTTTATACGGTAAGAATGAAAAACAAGACTCTATTGTGCAATCGATTGATGTGATGATCTTTGATTTGCAGGATGTTGGAGCGCGCTTTTATACCTATATAACCTCACTGCATGAGGTTATGGAGCTGTGTGCTAAACACGATAAAGAACTGATAGTTTTGGATCGGCCGAATCCAAACGGGGATCAAGTAGATGGCCCGGTGAGGAAGTCCGATGCTTTCAAATCAGGAGTGTCTTTTCATAAAATAGCCATGATTCACGGGCTAACAGTTGGAGAGCTGGGACACATGATTAACGGGGAGAAATGGCTGAAAGAAGGTAGGCAGTGTAAATTAACCGTAATACCTGTTAAAAACTACGACCATTCCATGCAATATGATCTTCCTGTGATTCCATCGCCTAGCCTTCCTAATGCTTTATCGGTGCGGTTATATACCTCTTTGTGCCTTTTTGAAGGAACAGATGTTTCCGTTGGAAGGGGAACGGATTGGCCTTTTCAAGTAGTCGGATATCCAGATAGTACATTTGGAAGCTTCGAGTTTACACCGGGTGAGCGAGATGGAATGTCTTTACATGTGGAAGGGAAGGGTGAGGTAAATTACGGCTTAGATCTTAGAGATTTGGACCCTAAAGACCAAACCTTCACCTTGAAATATGTGATTGACTTTTATAATAAGATGCCCGATAAATCCAAGTTTTTTTCTCGAGCAAAATTCTTTGATAAGCTAGCAGGTACAGATGAGCTGAGAAAGCAAATTATCGCAGGTCTTTCCGAAGAAGAAATTAAAGAAAGCTGGAAAGAAGAATTGCAGGAATATAAAGC
>DXEZ01000246.1 GCA_019114715.1 Candidatus Sphingobacterium stercoripullorum
TTTCTTTTTTGTAAAAAGTAAGAGGCTATCTTCCAAGTCTTCTTCTCTAGGGCTGGCTGGAGATTTTGCTGCACAGCATCTCTACGGTTTAAAAGGAGCATCTTCTGTATATCGATTTTCACTGGACAAACCTCGGTGCACTTGCCGCATAAGCTAGTGGCGTAGCTGAGGTGTTTAAATTCCTCCATTCCCTTGAGGTGTGGCGTGATTAGTGAGCCAATCGGTCCGCTGTAGGTTGTATCGTAAGTGTGCCCGCCAATATTTTGGTAGATGGGACAGACGTTCAGACATGCGCCGCATTTTATGCAATATAAACCTTCGCGCTGTTCTTTTTGCGCTAGCAATTCCGTCCTTCCATTATCAAGTAGTACGACGTACATCTCCTCGGGTCCGTCGGTTTCATGTTCTTTCCTTGGGCCGCTAAGTATGGAATTGTAGACGGTCAGGTGCTGACCTGTGCCGTGCGTGGAGAGCAGTGGCCAAAATAAATCCAGGTCGCTCAGGTTGGGAATGAGTTTTTCTATGCCCACTACTGCAATGTGTGTACTAGGAAAGCTGGTCGATAAGCGGGCATTACCCTCGTTCTCTGTGATGGCAATGCTACCCGAGCTGGCAACTAGGAAGTTAGCGCCAGTGATGGCGACAGAACTCTCTAAGAACTTCTCCCGCAGGAGCTCCCGCGCTTTTTGTGTGAGCATCTCTGGTGTGGCATCTAGGGGTGTCTGGAAGTGCTTGTGAAATAGCTCGGCAATTTCCTGCATGCTTAGGTGCATCGCTGGGGTAACAATATGATAGGGTGCCTGCCCTAGGAGCTGCACGATAAATTCACCCAGATCACTCTCTATAGCTTTGACGCCATTCTTATCTAAAAAGCTATTCAGGTCTATCTCTTCGGTGGCCATAGACTTCGATTTGATCACCTGGCGACTCTTTTTTTGTTGGATGATTTTTAAAATTTCCGCTTGCGCTTCCTCTATTGTATTCGCCCAGATGACCTTGCCACCATTTTTTTGAAAATTCGACTCAAATTCTAGGAGGTATCGGTCTAAGTTTTCCATCACCTTCCACTTGATTAAATGGGCCTTTGTTTTCGCGTTCTCTAGATTTTTGAATTGCCTTTTTCCATTTGAAAAAGCCTCTTCGTATTTATCTATATTCGTACGAATTGTCGCACGGTGTGCTAGATCAAAAGACTTAATCTCACTTTCTGCTAAAAACTTATCCGATGCTGTTTTTCCCATGCGATTTTTCTATTGTAAAAGAAAAGGTTGACAGAAGTCAACCTTTGAAGATAAGCAAAATTCTATATTCCCCTCCAATTTAATTGGTGGTTTTTAATGAAAGCTCCTCGAGTTGGCTCTGGTCAATACTCGCAGGGGCATTAATCATCACATCTTTCCCAGCGTTGTTTTTCGGGAAGGCGATTACATCTCTAATACTGTCTATACCAGCAAATATGGACACCAAGCGGTCGAAGCCTAGGGCGATCCCACCGTGTGGAGGCGCTCCGTAGGTAAATGCTTCCATTAAGAAGCCGAATTGATTTTGTGCTTCCTCAGGTGTGAACCCTAAATGCTTGAACATTAAAGATTGAAGTTCTTTGTCGTGAATTCTAATCGATCCACCTCCTACTTCCACGCCGTTGATCACTAGATCGTATGCATTAGCCCGTACTTTCTCTGGCTCAGTATCTAATAAGGGTATATCTTCTGATTTTGGCGAGGTAAAAGGGTGGTGCATAGCATGGAACCTTTCCGACTCGCTATCCCACTCCAGTAGTGGGAAATCTACGACCCATAGTGGAGCGTAATGGCTAGGGTCTCTCAACCCTTCTATATTACCCACTTCTAGGCGCAGCTCGCAGAGTTGCTTTCTAACCTCATCGCTAGGGCCAGCCATAACCAATAGGAGATCGCCGCTTTCTCCTTTAAAGGCTTCCTTCCACTGCTCTAGAGCCTCCTGTGAATAGAACTTATCTACCGAGGATTTCACAGTGCCGTCTTCATTTACGCGCGCATATACTAAGCCTGTAGCGCCTACTTGAGGACGTTTAACGAAGCTTGTTAGTTTATCGAGTTGTTTCCTTGTGTATTTAGCGCATCCTTTAGCGTTGATGCCTACCACGAGCTCAGCATTGTCAAACACGGGGAATCCGTGCCCTTTGACAACTTCATTGAGTTCCACAAAGCGCATGTCAAAACGGATATCTGGCTTGTCCGACCCGTAATATTTCATGGCGTCTGCGTAAGGCATCGTTGGAAAATCTTCAAGGGTGATGCCTTTAACATTTTTAAATAAATGCTTGGTCAGCCCTTCAAAAGTGTTTATGATATCGCTCTGCTCGACAAAGGACATCTCGCAATCCACTTGGGTAAACTCCGGCTGGCGGTCTGCTCGTAAGTCTTCATCTCTAAAGCATTTTACGATTTGGAAATATTTGTCAATTCCAGAAACCATTAGCAGTTGCTTGAAGGTTTGTGGGGACTGCGGTAGGGCATAGAACTCACCCGGATGAACGCGACTAGGAACTACAAAGTCTCTAGCGCCCTCCGGCGTGGATTTTATCAGTACGGGAGTCTCTACTTCTAAGAAGTTTTCTTGATCTAGGTACCGACGGATCTCCTGAGCAACCTTATGACGCATGATCAGGTTGTTTTTTACGGGGTTTCTCCGGATATCTAAATAGCGGTATTTCATGCGCAGCTCTTCGCCGCCATCACTTTCATTTTCAATTGTAAAAGGGGGCGTTTTAGCTGCATTGAGCACTTTGAGCTCTTCTACTTTTATTTCAATTTCCCCAGTTGGGATATTCAGATTCTTATTAGAACGCTCTATGACTGTTCCTTTGACTTGGATCACATACTCTCTACCTAAGTCTCTGGCTAGCTCTCTTAGCTGCTCGTCGTCATCGGTATTGAAGGTAAGTTGGGTTATGCCGTAACGGTCACGCATATCTATGAAGGTCATTCCTCCTAGGTCTCGCGACTTTTGTACCCATCCACTCAGGGTAACTGTTTCACCTAAATTCTTTAGCGTTAACTCTCCACAGGTATGAGTTCTATACATATTCATTCACTTGTTGTTTTAAGACACCAAAAATACGCTTTTTATAAGACTAAGGGGAAAAAATTATGAAAACCTATTTTCTAAAGGAATAGTTGTTGGTAAATACCGGTTTTTAAAAGCATATAAATGCTCGGGAATTTTTCCTCCACCTTTTCCCACCTTCTCTCAAGATCTTGAAAAAACACTTGTTTTACCGGGGTTTTTCTAGGTTAAGTAAATTTTAGTGACTTTCCTGAATCCTATAAAAAATACAAATAACAGCGCTAGAGGGCTTGTTATGTAGGAATCTGTTGATGTGGAAAACTTTTTTGTGGCGTGGTGTGGGAAAAAGTGGGAGAAAGTGTATATTTTTACCTTAATTTAGTATTACACGACGAGTTTTATGTTGCAGTTAATAGGAGAGTTTGAATGTAAGTTGGATGCAAAGGGGCGTATGACGCTTCCTGCTGCTCTAAAAAGGCAATTGCCTGATGTGGAGCGGGAGGGGCTTGTTGTGAATAGAGGGTTCGAGAAACATTTGGTTTTTTATCCGCGTAGCGAATGGGAATTGATTACAAAGAAGTTGTCTTCGTTGAATCAATTCAATCAGCGTAATAGGATGTTTGTTAGAGCCTTTACTCGTGGGGCTACGGAGTTGTCTCTGGACGCCTCTGGTAGAGTATTGATTCCAAAAGGCTTGCTTGAATATGCTGGGATTGGAAGTGAAGTGGTGCTGGCAAGTCAGTTCAATAAAATTGAAGTTTGGTCCAAGCAGGAATACGATTCACTGATGAATCTGGATGTGGAGGAGGACTTTGCAGCGCTGGCCGAAGAAGTTATGGGAGGCATTGATTTTCAAGGAGGTTTGTAATGAAGGGGAGTGATTACCATAGGCCAGTTTTGTTCTCTGAAAGTTTGCAGGGATTGATGCTGAAGCCAAATGGCGTGTATGTGGATGTTACTTTCGGTGGTGGTGGCCATTCTAGAGGGATTCTAGAGGAGCTAGGACCAAAGGGCAAGCTGATTGCATTTGATCAGGATCCCGATGCGCGAGAGAATCTTATCGAGGATCCGAGGTTTACCTTTGTTCCTCAAAATTTCAGGTTCTTGAAAAATTACCTGCGCTATATAGGCGTGGACCAGGTAGACGGGATACTAGCCGATTTAGGTGTTTCTTCCTATCAGTTTGATACGGCAGATAGGGGCTTTGCAGTGCGTCTGGACGGTCCATTGGACATGCGAATGGATAAAGTGTCGGGTTTAACGGCATCGAAAATAATTAATGAATACGAAGAGGATAAGCTGGGTGAGTTGTTTTGGTATTACGGAGAGGTGAAGAACTCCAGGAAATTAGCACAGCATATTGTTTCCTCTAGATTGGACGCTCCGATCGAGACTGTTGAGCAGTTCCGTGTGGTTGTGGATCCTTTAGCTCCAAAAGGAAGGGAGTTTAGGTATTTAGCGCAGGTTTTTCAGGCGCTCAGGATCGAAGTAAACCAGGAGCTCGAGGCCCTTCAGGAGTTTTTAGTCCAATCGGTAGATGTTTTAAAGGTAGGTGGGCGTTTATCGGTAATTTCTTACCACTCACTAGAGGATCGTCTAGTCAAAAACTTTTTCGCTAAAGGGAAGTTTTCTGGAGACCTGGAAAAAGATTTTTACGGACATCCCATCAAACCACTTCAAGTTGTCAATAGGAAGCCTATTGTAGCAGCAGAACAAGAGATTCAGGAGAATAAAAGAGCACGGAGTGCGAAGCTCCGGATTGCAGAAAAGCTCTAGGTATATTATGGTTAAAAATAAAATTAAAACTAAGGAGTTGAGCGAGGAGATTCAGCAGGAGATGTCTGAATCGGTAGAGGAGAAGGTGGAAGAAACTCAAAGTTTTTTAAAGGGTTTTTTCTCTAGGCCATCATTGTCGGCCTATTCTATATCTAAGAACTTACCCTTTATAGCGTTTTTAGCAGTTCTAGGCCTAGTGTATATATCCAATAGACATTTAGCAGAGCGCACGATACGTAGTATTGATAAATATACTCGAGAGGTGAAGGAAATGAGTTGGGATTATAAGTCATTGAATGCAGAGCTGATGAAGCTCACTACGCAGTCGGAAGTCGCCAAAAGGGCGGATTCGCTGGGACTAGAGGAGCGCAGGCAGCCTGCAATTAAGTTGGTAATTGATAAAAAAGAAATAAAGTAAAGCATGAATATTCGTAAATCCATATTATTG
>DXEZ01000247.1 GCA_019114715.1 Candidatus Sphingobacterium stercoripullorum
AGTTACGAAGGCCGGTGTAGAGGTGTGCCTGAACTACGGCGAGTTCTCTATTCTTTGCTGCATGGCCCGCTACCCTGGGCGTGTATTCAGCCGGGAGCAGCTCTATAATGCGACCTGGGGCGAGGACTACGAATTAGGCACCAATACCGTGGACAACACGATCTGGCGCCTGCGGAACAAACTGGAGCCTGACCCAAAGCATCCCACCTATATCAAGACCGTTTTTCGGGTGGGATATAAAATTGAAAAATAGCATACCAAAAGTGCCGGGTGTGACTTTGTTCTACACCTGGCGTTTTTCTGCAACTTTAGAATCTCTATCCAGCGGATGTTTAATAAATTATACTAATATTCCATCGACCACCGCCGAAAACCCTTCATTCCGTGGGCTTTTTGCCCCAAAATGCGTAGAGAGTAGAGTGCTACAATCACTATCTGTCGCAAAATTTTGAAGTTTACCCCATAACCAGTTAAAGTAAAATACCGTTGGAATGTATATTGACAAAAATGAGAACTGGAAGTATACTAAATACATACCAAACGAATGAATAAAATGTCGGAGGTGTTTTTTCAGTGGCTAGAAATAAATATCCCGAAGTAACTGTTGAGAAGATATTAGAAGTATCGCAACGGTTGTTCATAGAAAAGGGGTACGACAATACAACGATTCAAGATATTGTAAATGAACTCGGTGGATTGACTAAAGGTGCTATTTATCATCACTTCAAGTCAAAAGAGGAAATTATTGACGCTTTAGGTGAGAAACTTTTTTTTGACAACAATCCGTTTGTTATCGTACAAAAGCAAAAGCACTTAAACGGATTACAAAAAATGCGCGAGGTCATAAAGTTAAACCATGCAGATATTGGTAGGACAGAACTTGGAAAACAAAGTATTCCTCTTTTAAAAAATCCTCGTCTGTTAGCAGAACTTGCTGACACAAATAGCAGATTGCTTGCCCCTCTTTGGCTCCAACTTATTCAAGAGGGAATAGAGGACGGTTCTATCCAGACAAAGTATGCAAAAGAACTTTCCGAACTTTTGCCGTTGCTTACAAACTTTTGGTTAATTCCATCGGTCTATCCCGCAACACAAGAAGAACTGCTGTCAAAGTTTGCTTTTATCAAGTATTTGCTGGACAGTATGAACTTACCGATCATTGACGATGAAATCTTCGGAACAGTGAAAAACTACTTGGAACATCTAAATGTAGGTGAGTAAATAAAATTGCCTTGCAAAAAGGCAGTTTTATTTTCAAACAATACATTCGTTCATAAGGTATTATTTTTTAGATGTATACATACCGTCTTAATGTATGAAAGGAGATTGTTATGTCTAATGTAGATCAAAAAATCGAAAATGTTGCAAACAAAATTGAAAGTGCTGTAAACAAGGCATGGAAAAAGCGTTCATTCCGCATTGTTTCTAAGTCTATCTCTGCTACAGCAGAAATTGGGTTGATGATAGGGGCTGCACATTTATCTCAAAAAGGTTATAAATCAGCAGCTACCTGTTTGTTTGGTTTGGGCGCAGTAGGGCTTGTTTGTGATTTACTTTTTAACAGGAAATAGGAGGCTACCAATTTATGACACGCTATTTGAAACAATATAAATTTTTGCTGTTCCTTACCGTATTATTTACTGCTATCAGTTCTCTGTCCTATGTGTTTATCGCTATCTTATTGCAACAGGTTATGGACATTGTAGATATAGGCGATATGGACGGCTTCATCAGAATAATGCTCTTTTCTTTAGCCTACTTTGCGCTTATGGGAGTATTCATGTACCTACAATCTTTGTTCAGCAAAAAATTTATCTGCAAAATTATGAAAGCTGTTCGTTCCAAAACCTTTATGGGAATTGAGAGGCAGACGATTGAGGATTACACTAAAAACCATACCGCAGATTACTTATCTGCAATTACGAATGATGTAAAAATGATTGAGGACAATTTTTTACTTCCTCTCCTGCAAGTCATTCAATACACTATTATTTTTATAGCGTCCCTCGCTGTAATGATCTACTTTGACATTATCGTTACGGTATGCGTAATTATTGCAATCGCCATTATGCTTATTGTACCCAGTCTGTTTGGAGGGCTGCTCTCTGAACGACAGGACAAATATTCTGATCTGCTATCCGTTTTTACAAACCATGTAAAAGATCTGCTATCCGGTTTTGAAGTTATCAAATCTTATCAAATGAAAAATTATGTTCTCTCACGATTTGAAACAAGTAACGAGGACACGATAAAAGCAAAATATTCAGTTGACAAGGCGATTGCCGCAAATGAGGCGGTTTCTATGGTACTTGCGCTTCTTGTTCAGGTTGTTGTTGTTTTTCTTTCGGCATACTTCATTATTATTGGACGTATCAGTGCGGGAGCATTATTAGGCATGGTGCAGGTAAGCAGTAACCTTGCCAACCCTCTTTTAATTATTTTTAGTAATATCCCCAAAATCAAAAGTATAAAGCCGATTGCACACAAGCTAAATCAACTTTCAGATTACGAGAAGCACGGCGCAAGTACGAAAAAATCTCCTGCTTTCAACGATGTAATTTGTGTAGAAGATTTGCACTTTTCTTATGATAAAGAAAATGAAGTCATAGGCGGTATTTCACTATCCATTGAGAAAGGGAAAAAATATGCTTTTGTTGGTAAAAGTGGTTGCGGAAAATCTACGCTTATTAAGTTAATTGCCGGATATTATTCCGATTTCACAGGTAATGTACTATATGACGCAAACAGTCTATCAATCTTGGATATTGATAAAATAACTGCCCTATCGTCGATCATTCATCAGAATGTCTATATGTTCGATGAAAGTATTTTCGATAATATTTGCTTGCATGAAGATTACAGCGAAAAAGAATTACAGTCTGCTTTATCTGATAGTGGGTTATCAAGTTTTATCAAGCAAGTACCAAATGGCCTTGAATATCACGTCGGAGAAAATGGCGCTAATCTTTCCGGTGGACAGAAGCAAAGAATTGCCGTAGCAAGGGCTTTAATTCGTAAAAAACCACTCTTGATCTTAGACGAGGGAACTTCTGCAATAGATATGCAGACTGCGTATGACATTGAAAGCAGATTATTAGCAATATCTGATTTAACGCTGCTTACAATCACGCACAATATGAGCAAAGACATTCTTGAACTCTATGACGAGATTATTTTTATGGCAGACGGAAAAATCATTGAGCATGGCACATTTGAAACTCTCATTGCAAAACACGCTGCATTTTATGATTTCTACCAACTTAAAAAATAAGTAGTTAAGGAGGGAGCTGCTACTGGTTTGCCCTACGGGGGCTTTGAGAAATCAAGGCGCCGCTCTTATTTTGCCTGAAGGAGAGTGATACCAGGATCGGTGGCCCCCGGAGGGAATCGTATGAAGGAGATTATAGTTATCCGTACTTCTGACCCAGATGGAAGTGTCTTTCGCTCCATCCTAGAAGCCTTACAAGGAAAAGATGTTCAGATTCTCCATGCTGCTGACCTTGAGCTTTCTTCCCTGACTCTGGGAGATATTGAGATATTTCCAGAGCAGCGGCGGGTCATGAAGGCCGGTTCGGAGATCTGCCTGAACTACGGAGAGTTCTCTATCCTTTACTGCATGGCCCGCTACCCTGGGCGTGTATTCAGCCGGGAGCAGCTTTACAATGCGGCCTGGGGCGAGGACTATGAATTAGGCACTAACACCGTGGACAACACGATCTGGCGCCTACGCAACAAGCTGGAGCCTGACCCAAAGCATCCCACCTATATCAAGACCGTCTTTCGGGTGGGATATAAAATTGAAAAATAGCATACCAAAAGCGTCGGACGCAGAATGTGCCTTTGTGTCCGGCGCTATTTTTTCTTATGCCTGCCCCATCGGGAAGTTTGGCAG
>DXEZ01000248.1 GCA_019114715.1 Candidatus Sphingobacterium stercoripullorum
CAAATAAAATTATTTATACTAAAGGCAGCTCCAAAAAATGAGTTTCACATGAATAAAAACAAAACCTTTTATCTGCTACCACTTGTGCTACTATTGCTGTTTATTGTTAGTGCACCTTTGAAGGGGCAGGATGTTCGTACTCAGTGGTTTGAGGAGGGGAGGTATGGCATGTTTATCCACTGGGGATTATACAGTGCTGCAGAAGGAATCTGGAGGGGTGAGAACACGCGTTATTTAAACAATTATGCCGAGTGGATACGCTATAGAAATCGAATATCAAAGGACGATTATGGCGAGCTTGCTAGGCGCTTTGATTGGGATAAAATAGATCCTGAAAAATGGGTCTTGCAAGCTAAAAAGTCCGGGATGAAATACATAATAATAACTACCAAGCATCACGATGGCGTAGCGATATGGGATACACAGGTAGGTGAATATTCACTGGCTAAGTTATCGGGTAGCGATAGGGATGTGATAAAAGAAATTGCCGATGCTTGTAGAAAGCACGATATGAAGTTGGGATTTTATTATTCACATTGGATCGATTGGGAGCATCCCTATGCTTGGGATCACAACCAGGAGCTCAACGGACAGGTGAGTGATGCTCAATTTGATGAGTACTGGCAAAGTAAAGCTATTCCGCAAATGAGAGAGCTATTGACAAACTACGGTGATATAGCAATCATGTGGTTTGATATGTGGATTCCCTATGAAAAGACTATTTTTAAGAGAAAGCAATTGGAGCAGGCCGTAGCATTAATCAGAGAGCTGCAGCCCAATTGTCTGATAAACTCACGCTTAGGGCTTCCTACTGATGCGGAGTTTGTAGACTTTCAAACTATGGGTGATAACCAGTTTGGTTCCAGTTATACCGATCACCCTTGGGAAACACCAGGAACAATAGCCCATTCCTGGGGGTATAGTGCACACGAGCAAGAGTGGAAGTCCACTTCTCAGCTGTTCTCCTCATTAATAGGAAATGTAAGCTTAAATGGAGGCTACACCCTAAACATCGGGCCTCGTGCCAATGGAGATATACCTTTTGAGAGTACCCAACGGCTCGATGCCATTGGCCAGTGGTTAAACAGCTATGGAGAGTCCGTTTATGGAACTACGGGGCTTAATCTTCGGCCAAATCAGCACGATTGGGGGAAGGTGACTTATAATGCTAAGCAAGGGAATATTTATTTGCATGTGTTTAATTGGCCGCTAGATAAAATATTGCGATTCACAGGGCTGTTAAGTAAGCCGGGCCGCGTAGAACTCCTAGAAGATGGAGGTAAAAAAAGTACGCTTGAATACAAGCAAGAGGGCCCCATCATGCATATCGCACTTCCCAGTGAGCCGGCTAACCCCTATAATTCAATTGTACGGATTCAGGTGAATGACCCGGAGCTAGATAAAGCTGTTGTTGGAGAGTCTACCTTTGGAGGCTTTGCGCTAAACACATCCAATACGTTGAACGCTATAAAAGACAAGGTGGTGCCTTATGACGGTAAAATGCCAAGTTATGTAGAAACAAGTACTAGCGAACTCCTCTGGGAAGTATATATTCCAAAGGCTGGAGATTATAAGCTGAATCTTTCTGCACATAATCCTCAGGGTAGTCAGGTGGGCGTTGAGATACAGTTTGGTAATCAGATAGTCCACAAATCAATAACTCCAGACAGCCGCGTGGTTGCAGAACCCAACGAAGAAAATTACACCCTTGAGTTTGTAGATAGGGAGTTGGGAAGAATTTTGGTGGATAAACCGGGGAAGATCCAAGTACACATGAAAAAGTCTTCGACTCAGGAAAACATCCTATTTAATTACTTATGGGTAGAAGAAGTTCAGTAAAATGCAATTGTATTTTTTTGTGTGATGACTATTTTTTAGTTTAAACTATTACTATTTGAATGCGATATGGACGTTTTTAGCCTTAGTTTGTTTGTTTATTTAGTGGGCGTAGGAGCAGCCTCAGGATTGGTGTACTCGGATAAATCCTTGAAGGTGATTTCTGATGATTCCGATGTGCTATACACCTACAATATGGATGGTAATAATATAGATAAGCTAAGTCTGCATCCCTCAGGAGAGCTGCTGGAAAAAAGGGCGAAGCCTGAAAAGTCGGACTTTGAAGCTATTACTAGCTATCAAGATACGTATTACATTTTTGGATCCGGTTCGGATAAAAATAGGAATTCATTAATCAAGGTAGCGGGTGAATCAAATGAGGTGACTCAGGAATCCTTGATCCCTTTATACCAAGACCTAAGGAGGGCAGCGGAAATTAGTGAGGAGGATTTTAATATTGAAGGAGCGATAATTCACAAGGGAGATTTGCTGCTCTTTAACCGGGGGAATGGCCCGTATCAAAAAAACGGGGTGTTTTTTATCGCTGACTTTTTAAACAGCACAAGTTCTTATAACATCTCCTATCAGCAGATTGATCTTCCTGGAATTCATGGCGTTCCCTTTGGCTTCACCGATGCAATTTTAGAGGAGGATAAAATATACTTCCTCGCTGCTGCTGAGGCTGGAGAGTCTACTTATCAAGACGGGCAAGTGTTAGGTAGTCTAATAGGAAAAATTGATTTAAAAACTATGCAGCTTGAAAGCAGTATGCAGATAACAAATAGGTATAAATTCGAGGGGATTACTGTTTTTGAAAAAACGGAAGAAAATACTACGTTTTTATTGTGTGAGGATCCCGATGATGGCGGGCAGGAAACTAAAATTTTCAAGCTTGTTCTTCCTAGGTTTTAAAGGGATGCTTCTATAAATACCCTAGCCATAGGGGTCTTTAGGTGCCTTTTAGACAATAATTAACACTGTACGAATGATTTGTAATGCGTAGTTTTACCCTCTGTTTTAATTTCAGGGGGTAACAATTGTTTAGAACCATTGATTAACTATTAAAGAGATACAAATTAATGGTTTTACAAAACAATAGAGTTATGAAAACATGTATACAAAAAATCAGTGTTATTAGTGTGCTAATTATTTTCTTTAGTATCACCCTATTAAACGCCCAAGAGTTGAATACTGACCAGCCGGCGTTTCCAACTAGCCTTCCAGGATTTTATTTAGGAGCCCAAGGAGGGTATTTATTCAAAAATAAAGATCTTTCAACTAACAAAGCATATTATCTCAATGAGGGATACTTCGCCGAGCTGATGGCGGGATGGAGAGCACAAAATGGGTTCGCATGGTCCTTATCTTTAGGTAGAATGGATTTAAAAAGGAAGTGGCCCAATAGTGAGAGTTTACCCTATAGTATTGATGCGGTAGATGTTTTACAGCCATATAATGAACCTTCTATTTGGGAGCAAACTCCTTTCAATGGTGAAAGTTTTCAGTTTGATGATAATACGGTACTAGAGAAAGATAAAACAGATTTCTCATCTTGGTATGCCTTAACCGGTCCGGAGTTCTGGTTTGGCAGAAATGCTTTACAAGGTTTTTTAAGCCTTCAAGCTGGGGTAGGTTATACTCAAATGGGATACCATTACATCAGTGGAGGTGGAGAGTCATCCACTAAATTGGATTTTGACTATTACGATGTTAATGGTGACTTTGCAGGAGAAGTGGAAGTTGGTGTATTGGATAACAGTTACAGCCTTTATGGTACAGATGAGAAAACCTACGATAAATTTGTTTCCGATGGCGTTTACGAGGCGCAAAGAAATATAAACTTCATGGCACGTGGTACCGTAGGAGCTGAGTACTTTTTTACGCCCAAAGTTTCTGCACATTTAAGTGCATCCTACTGGATGATGATGTCACCAAAAATGGCTTCAAATGAAGTTTCCAGAGGTATGTATGCATTTAATGGAGAATTAATCGAAGGCTATAAGCCAGCCGGTGACGACGATCCATTTATAAATTTTAGTACGAATCAAATTTCTGGTAAGGGAGAGTATCTTCATGAGAGGGAACATCCTTCTAAAAATTTAGGCTATATAAGCGCTAATATTGGGTTGAGGTATTGGTTTGGTAGAAAGAATAAAGAGGTGAAAAAAGAAGAGGTTGTGGAACCAGTTCATACTACTGAGCCGGAGGTTCGTAAAAAAGAACTCTTAGTAACTGTAAAAGATGAGCCTACAGGTCTTGCTTTAAGTGGCGTTCAAGTGCAAGTTTTAAGAAATGGGAAGCCGTATTATTCTGGAATAACAGATGAAAATGGTGCTCTTGCTAATCTTAGTGAGTTAGAAGCGGGAGAGTTTGAAATTAAAGGGGTATTAAATGATATAGAAACGACTATCGCTTATTTGAAACCTACAGATTTTGAATCCGAGTCGCTAACTATTCATAAAACTTTATTACATAAAGACTTACGATTCACGCTACTAGGTAACACAATAGATGCTAATAATGATAGCCCTATAGGTGGAGTTAAAACTACGTTGACTAATGAAGGAGATGGTGGTAATAGTTTCCAGAATTCTAATACAGATGGTGTTTTTAAATATCAACTGGAGCAGGGTAGCGACTTTTCAGTATTTGCAGAGCACCAAGGGTATTTCTCAAATCGTGAAACGCTTTCTACTAAGGGTCTTGATCGAAGTAAAACTCTATATGTAGATTTAAAGCTTGGCCTCAGTGAGCTTAAGGAAGGAGCGAGTTTTGAATTGAAAAATATTTATTACGATTTTGATAAGTCGAATATTAGACCGGATGCGGCTAGAGTTTTAGATGACCTCTATATTGTTCTTACAGAGCATCCAAACATGATCATTGAGCTATCATCGCATACTGATAGCCGTGGATCTGATAGCTATAACCTAAAGCTTTCCCAACAAAGAGCGGATGCTGCGGTGGCTTATTTGGTTAAAAAAGGTATAGAAAAGTATAGGCTCCAGCCCAAAGGATATGGTGAAACTCGACTTGTAAATCACTGTGAGAATGGTGTTGAATGTAGTGAAGAGGAGCATCAAGCAAATAGACGAACAGAAATTATGATTATAAAAAGGTAACAGCAGGTGCTAAGTTGCGATTACTTATTATTGCTGGGCTCAGTAGGAGAGTCCAGCAATATTTTTGTGGTCTGATTTATTTGTTATTTTTACCTATAGCTATCTTTAAACCCATTTTAGCGTTAATTTTTTGCAGACTATTGCGTTTTGAGGTTTTCAATCGCCTGGAGGATACCTATGGAATGCTCGCAAGCATTTATAGTCTTAAAGAGGTTTTTTAGTGTGTTTTCTTCTAATTTGAAATCTGCATTGATTTGTAAATAGTGCTTGATGACAGGTACCCCTAACCAGGAGTAGGTCAATGCTGCGTTGCTAATGTCAAATAGCATCTCGCCATCGGGATAGTAGATACCCGTATTTTTGAGCACTAAATCTCTAATCAAGTAGCGTGATTTTATGTTTTTTTCCAACAAGTCCGGTTGCCGAGCTAGTAGCATGCTGGTAAAAGAATGGATTTCTTTGAGCTTCCTACCGTAGCGAACAATATTCCAAAACTGCTCATTATCTTTTGGAAGACGAATTTTTATGTTTGAAGCATGCTCTTGAGGTTCAAAGAGATGTAAGCTTTTGTTATGTAAAGCACCATATAAATAATCTAATAGATCCACTGCTGTGAAAGATATTTTATATTCATCTCTCAAATCTTCATTGTTAAATGCATAACATAAGTTGCCTGCAGTAGGGTTCTTGTCGAACAATAATTTAATGTTTTCCGAAATAGCCTTTAATACGGTGGTGGAAAAGTTCAACTCTACTTCCTTGTTGTGTACTGCCGTTATAGGAAATAAAAGGCCCGAAGATTGGGAATTGTATGATGGTATGAAAGGTTGGTTGATAAACAAAAACTCAAACTCAGCATTCTCGTTTTTTTTAGCCACTACAATCGCTTGATTAACTCGGGCCATTGCTCCTAAGAGCTCACGTAAATCTGGGTAATCGCTTGGTGTTTTTAAAAACCTATAGTCCAATAGACCGCTGATGATAGGTTCGTATAACATTTTATCTTCAGCTAGGAGGCACTCATAAACATTCGGTGTTATGATGTGTTTCTTATCAGAAAAAGTGGGCACACTCTCAAATTGAACAAATAAATCACCTAGTGAAAATAAATCCCTGTGCATAGTTTTCCCTCTAATGTCGCCATTGGCTTAATTAAAGGTAAGAATAAAAATCGAGTATCTTCAAAATAAAAAACCCACTTTGATAGTTCAAGGTGGGCTTATGAATGTATGTTGTTTGCGCTTTACACGTTGAATCGGAAATGCATAACATCTCCATCTTCAACTACATAAGTTTTTCCTTCCACTCTTAGCTTACCTGCATCTCTCGCTGCACTTTCAGAACCATAGGATACAAAATCATCGTAGCTGATTACCTCGGCACGAATAAATCCTTTTTCAAAATCACTATGTATAACTCCTGCAGCTTCTGGAGCTGTAAATCCTTTTTCTATCGTCCAGGCGCGTACTTCCTTTACGCCACAAGTGAAGTATGTAGCTAGGTTTAATAGCTTGTATGCTGCACGAATGAGCTTGTTCACGCCCGATTCTTTTAATCCTAAATCCTCTAAGAACATGGATCTCTCTTCATAGGAATCCAGTTGTGCTATTTCCGATTCAATTTGAGCAGAAATAACAAGAACACTCGCATCCTCTTCTTTTACTGCTTTTTTTACCTGTTCAACGTATTCGTTTCCAGATGATACTGAAGCTTCATCCACATTACATACGTATAACACTGGTTTTACAGTTAACAGCGTGAGATCTTCAATAAACTCAAAGTCCTCTTCAATTAAAGGGGCTGTACGTGCTGATTTTCCAGATTCTAGATGGGCTTTCATGATTGTTAGCACTTCGAAGGTCCGCTTGGCATCTTTGTCAGAGGTTGACTTAGCTATTTTCTCGACTCTTTGGATACGTTTTTCAACTGTATCTAAATCTTTTAATTGCAATTCTGTATCAATGATCTCCTTGTCTCTTACAGGGTCTACATGTCCATCTACGTGCACTATATTGGAGTCGTCGAAGCATCTCAAAACATGTATGATTGCATCAGTAGTTCGGATGTTTCCTAAGAATTGGTTGCCTAAACCTTCACCTTTAGATGCGCCCTTTACTAATCCAGCGATATCAACAATTTCAATCGTGTTGGGGAGGACTCTTTGCGGGTTAACGAGCTCGGCGAGCTTAGTTAAGCGTTCATCTGGAACAGTAATTACTCCCACGTTGGGCTCAATTGTACAAAAGGGAAAGTTTGCTGCTTGTGCCTTAGCATTAGATAAGCAGTTAAAAAGTGTTGACTTTCCAACATTTGGAAGTCCAACAATACCACATTGAAGTGCCATATATATAAACCTAATTCAGTATCAAAAAATTTCGTACAAAGATAAAGAAAGCAATGCACAAAGACAATCTATCTTTGCAATTCAGCATTCTAGGCTTCCATTTTAGAAAACATCTGAATACAAACAACCCCTGCAATGATCAAGATTATACCAATTATTGCAGGAAGATCTGGAATTTGCTTAAATAATATAGCTGATACTATTACAATCAAGACGATGCCAATTGCAGACCAGAGGCCGTAAGCCACACCTACAGGAATAGCTTTCAGGGTGTGGCTCAATAGATAAAATGCAATACAATAGCCTAGGATAGTAACTAATGAGGGGCCTAATTTTGTGAACTGTTCTGTTTTCTTTAAAAAGGTGGTAGCAATGGTTTCTGCTAGGATAGCACCTAATAAATACATGTAATATTTAAACATAAAACAAATGTACTACTAGTTTTTAAATTTTTAATTATTGCCTACAATTAAAAACTAAAAATAATTAGAGTAGATCGGTAGCGGGATTATAAATTAGGTGTCTTTTTGTGCTTTAGACTGTAAAATTGCCTGGATGTGGAGTTGTTGTGCTAAGTGAAATTGATCCTAGCATGTAGCTTTTCATCAGAATTGAGTTTTATGCCGCGCGGGATGGTGCTGCTCATTGTTCGTTAAATGGTGCATGTTTTAAGCTGGAATGATCATTCAAAATTACAATATTAAATTTTAAAGCATTCTTAAATTTTGAGTCAGGGAGCTGTCCAAAAAAATGGAAAACTCTCAATTTTATGAAATTCTTTAGATGGTTGTAGCAAACTTGAATGATAATCCGTTAGTTATAGAAAAGTAATAGAGTACAATTCGTATATTGTTCAGTATTTAATAACAGTCATTTGAGCGATAAGTTTTTGTGAAGGCACTATACAACAAGCTGAACAGGAAAAAACCAACCTCTTTACGTGAGGCTTTGGAAGGCTGTCTTTTGTCTGATTCTGAACGTGGGAAGGAGTATGTCTATAAAAAGCTTTATGGTTATGTAATGGCAGTAACATTAAGGTACTTGCGAAATGAATATGAAGCCGAAGAGGTTGTTAATGAGTGTTTTATTAAAGCCTTTGAGAAGCTGGGTACCTTTGTCCAGCACGAAGAGGATGCCGTATTAGAAAAAACATTTAGATCTTGGCTCGCAAGAATAGCAGTGAATTCATGTATAGATTTTCTACGTAAAAAGAATCTAGATGCATCGACCCCTGTTGATGAATTAACAGGGAGTGATTTACAAAAACACGTGGTTTACAATGCGCAAGAATTAGAACAAAATGATATTTTGGCATTACTGGAAAAATTGAGCGATGTCCAAAGAACGATTTTTAATTTATATGAGATTGAAGGGTATACCCATGAGGAAATAAGTGAACGATTGCGTATTCCTGAAAGTACATCTAGAACTTATTTAATGCGAGCAAAACGGCGTCTTCGAGAATTGTATGAAAACCTTTTTTACCAAGAGAAAGGTAAAACAATGGTTGTAAAAATTAAGAATAAGTAACAAAAATGGCAAAAGATAAAAATAGTATTGATGAAGTTGTAAAAATGCTTCAGGAAATGGAACCACTGCCATATAGGGAGGGGGCTTGGGAGAATTTTAGGGATAACCACCTAACGCCAGAACCTAACGCTGCTAAAAGCCTTGCATATGCGAAGTGGGCAGCTATTGCAGCCTCTGCCTTGTTATTTGCAACTGCGGGTTATTTTTGGATGCGCACTCCAAATCTCGAGGGGGAACTGGTACTTTCCCCTCAACAAGAAATGGGAGAGGTGTTCAATGATCGCCCAACCGCAAAGTCGGAGTTGGAAGAACGCAACACGACTACAAATGAAATAACGAGAGCGCCTGAGGCGCTAGATAATTCGTTAAGTAGTGAGTCAGAGGGGATTCTTGGAGAGGTTCCTATAGAGCAAAGCCCACTATATGTTGGTAAAACTAACATAGATCCTTTGATTCAGGATGAATTAAAAATGGCTGAGTATAGGGTTGAAAGGAAAGAGCTTGGAGAGCTCAGGGTTGATAGAACAATTAGCCCCGCTGAGTGGAATGAAAAAGATGATAATAGTCCAACGGTTGACCCAGCTGAATACTGGGCGAGCCAGCAAATACATGAAGGGGGATACGAAGAACCTTTAAATCAATCTTCAGCAAAGCAGTTTAGGCTTTCTGATAAAATGGCATTTGGGCTAGTGGTAGCACCATCTGCTACACAAAAGGCTATGCACTTTGGTGGGGGCATCTCCTTGTCTTATAAATTATCAAACCGTCTGAATATTCGTACGGGTTTGAGCTTTCAGCAGTTTGAAGTCGGTAGGCTTACCGATCCCAAAAATAGCGAAGTGCAAACTGCCGTTAGACAAAGCTCTAGTTTATCCCAGGTTCAACACGATTTAAATCAAGAGAGTGGTACTGTCGCTAGTGCGGGGAGCAGTAGGGTGACTATTCCGAATATTAATGCACTAAGTGGAAATACTAAAACATTGGATATCCCCGTTGAGTTACAATTTAACGTTGGAAAAGAATTTTATCTTGCTGGTGGAGTATCTTACGCCCTAATTTTAAATCAAGATCGTTATGCGCATTACATCGATAACGTGCACAGTGAACCTTTTTCATACGGCTCAGAGGCACCAAGCAGCAAAAAAGAACTAGAGCAATCTGTTAAAGCGGTTGCAAAGAAGGTGAAGACTCAAGAAAATAGTGTCGATGAGAATGGTTTCGGTGGGTTTGTGAATTTTTCTGCAGGAAAACAGATTAATTTGCCCGGCAGTAAGTTTAAGTTATCTATAGAACCCTACATCAAGTTACCCGTGGGAAACTTCAGAAAATCGGAAATGGACTACACGAATAAAGGAATTCGGATAATAACCAGTTTCTAGTCGTTGTGGTCGTAAATTTATAAGGCTCTAGTTTTAGTTACCATGAAGGTATCTAACTAGAGCCTTTTTCTTGATGAATCAACTTCCTAGGCTACAGCTGATCGATTCGAACCCAGCCCATGCCTGCTTTTATGGCGCCCTGTACACCTGGATCACCGTCTTCTAAAACTATGCAATCCTCTGGTGCTACACCCAAAAGCTGTGCGGCTTTAAGAAAAGGATCGGGGTGAGGCTTGCCTTTCTCAGTATCATCTGCACAAACTAAAAACTCATAGTTTCCTTCTACACCTATTGCTTTTAAGGTATGTTGTAGAGTAGATCTACGGCCTCCGGATACTAATGCAATTCTTTTTTGATCTTTATTATTTATCAAATGCGAATAAACAAATTTTATGGGAAGTGTTTGGTGTACAAACTCTTCTATGAAGATCTTAGACTTGATATTAGCAAAAGTTTGTGGATCAAATTCTTTATTATAGCGCACAGAAATTTCTTTAGCTACTTTAACCGTTGGCCAGCCGGCTGTTTCAACGATTAACTCAGGATCCATTTCCACACCATGTCGCCTGCTAGCTTCCATGTAAGCTGCTGTATGGGCAGACATGTTATCTGCAAGCGTTCCATCGACGTCATACAACAAGGCCTTAAAAGGAGCAGTAATTTCTAATAACTTCTCTAATCTAATCTGATCTTCTGATGATAATTCTAACATGTTTATATAGGATTCATTAATTTAATTTTCTTCTTTCTTTTTCTTTTATAATCAACGCAAGTTCTCTACCTGTTTGCCCACCTACAGATGTGTTCTCTTGTGCTCTACGAATTAAGTAAGGCATGACTGACTTAACCGGTCCATAAGGCATGTATTTCGCTACGTTGTAGCCCGCAATGGATAGGTTGAATGATAAGTTGTCGGACATCCCTAGAAGCTGCGCGAAATGTATTCTTTTGTCGTCTTTTTCAAGCCCTCTTTTATCAATTTCCTCCGCGAGCAATAAGCAGCTGTCTTCATTGTGAGTTCCAGCCATGAAATGGATTCTATCGATATTATCTAGGCAAAAACTAACAGCATGATTGAAGTCCAAATCGGAATCAATTTTTGTTTTTTGTATAGGGGATTCGTAATTCTTTTCCTCAGCTCTTGCGCGTTCTATTTCCATATAGGCTCCTCTAACAAGCTTGGCACCAATATGAAAGCCTTTGATCTTTGCATACTCAAAATCTGCAACTAACGAGGCTAACTTGTCGTGTCGGTAAAGTTGGTAGGTGTTAAAGACGATGGCCTCTTCTTTATTGTACTTCTCCATCATCTCTCTTACTAAATCATCTACTTTGTCTTGTATCCAAGAGTGCTCCGCATCAACCAGAACTGGAAGTCCCGATTCATAAGCTGCTCTACAGATGGATTCTACTCTCATTTTATAAAAGCTGTACTCTTTTTCTTCCTCTTCGGTTAGTTCCAAATTTTGATTCACCTTTGCTAATAACTCGAATCTCCCTACACCAGAAGGTTTGAATACTGAAAAAGAGATATTCTTATTTATTTTAGCAAAGTCTATTGTTTTTAAAATCTCTTGACACGTTCTATCGAAGCTTTCTTCAGAGTCTTCTCCTTCAACAGAATAGTCTAAAATGGTGCTAACATTATGAGCCGCTAGTTCATCTATTGCTTCTTCACAATCTCCAATAGATTCACCGCCACAAAAATGCTTGTAAATTGTTTTCTTTACAATTCCACCTATCGGTAACCCTATCTTAAAGGCTGCTTCTGTTAAAGGTAATCCAATCTTTATTAAAGTATTACTAGATATCATTTTAAACAGCCAGTAAGCCCTGTTTAAATCAGAGTTGGTTTTACCTTGAAAAGCAACCTCTGTATTGTTAAAATCAATCCGAGAGCTCATGTTCTAAAAAAGATTATACATGTCTTATTTTTTGTGCAAAAGTACGGCTTTTAATTAAGACTTTTAAAAAATTAGATTATATAAAAAAAGATAATGTAAATTTGTCTTTATGGAGCAGTTTATTTTAGATGAAACAAGAGAGTATATTCACTTGGTACAATTATTAAAAGCTATGGGCTGGGCTGAGAATGGTTCACAAGCACAACAATTTGTTGTGGAAGGATTGGTTAAACATAATAATCAAGTAGACTATAGAAAACGCTTGAAAGTCAGGGCCGGAGATGTTGTTGAGTTTGATGGTATGGAAGTACAGGTAGTAGATGAAAATAGTTAATCAAATGCATGTTATAGAAAGTTTAGGATACCAGGTGGTTTTCGACAGAAGTCTATCCTCTCTGGTGAAGTTCATTGAAGATCGCTCTTATTCTCAAGTATTAATTCTAGTTGACAGTAATACGGTAGATTATTGTCTTCCCCTACTAGAAGAGGCCATCGATAACCGTATTGATTACGATGTAATTGAGATAGAAGCAGGCGAGGAAAATAAAACCATAGAGACCTGCCAAGAAGTTTGGAAGGCTATGATTGAATTTGGAGTGGACCGCAATTCCCTGCTTTTAAATTTAGGAGGAGGAGTGGTGACTGACCTAGGTGGATTTGTAGCTTCAACTTATAAAAGGGGGGTAGACTTTATTCAAATCCCTACTACTTTGCTCTCTCAGGTAGACGCTTCAGTTGGGGGGAAAACTGGCGTGGATTTAGGAAATCTGAAAAATATCATAGGTACATTTACTCAGCCTCAAGCTGTCGTTATAAGTGGAGAATTCTTAAATACCCTAGATAAAAGACAAGTAATATCGGGTTTAGCAGAAGTTATCAAACACGGGTTAATTAGCGATAAAGCATTGTTTTTAGAATTACAAAAATGCGATCTATTTAATTTAACCGATCAGGTACTATTCCGCTCGGTAGAACTTAAAAATGAAGTTGTATTAGTCGATCCGCATGAAAAAGGAAAGCGGAAAACATTGAATTTTGGTCATACTATTGGCCATGCCGTAGAAGGGTATTCCTTAATGCACGATAAAGATAGCCTACTGCATGGAGAGGCGATTGCTATAGGGATGATTTGTGAAGCATACTTATCATTTAAATACAATGGTTTAAAGGAGGAAGAGTTGAAGTCTATCAGCGCATTTATTTTAAAAACATTCCCTAATCGCCCAATACCAGAAAATGGCCTTCAGGAAATGCTTTCTTTAATGAAGAACGATAAGAAAAATACGGGCGAGAAAATTAGCTTCTCCTTGCTCCGTGAAATTGGAGCATGTGATTGGGATTTATTTTTGGAAGAGTCTGTTATAATTGATAGTATGCGGTATTATAACTCACTAATTAAATAGAGATAAATTATGTTAAGAATAGTTAGCTTCATTTTGCTCCTCTTGAGCATTTGTGCGCAACAGACTGCTTATGCGCAATTGAAACCGCGGATATTGATATTCTCAGCCACCGAAAGTTTTAGGCACGATAACATCGAGGAAGGTGCTTTAGCGCTAATGGAATTTTTTGAAACAAAAGGATTGCAGGTTGAGCATTCTGAAGATGTAGAACTGTTCACTGAAGGTAATTTACTGAAATATGAGGTGTTGGTGTTTTTCAATACCACGGGAAATCTTTTTAATGCCGAGCAGAAAAGGGCTTTTCAAAAATTCATAAACTCAGATAAAGGATTCATTGGGATTCATGCTGCATGCGATACTGAGCACGACTGGCCCTGGTACGGTAAGCTTTTAGGTGCGTACTTTAAGTCGCACCCCGCCATTCAAGAGGCCAGTATTGAGGTTCAAAACCGCAAACACCCCTCTGCAAAGCACTTGCCTGAAATATGGAGGGTAAAAGATGAATGGTACGATTACGATCTGGTAAACCCGGCTATTCAGGTTTTAATGAATCTAGATGAGAAGAGTTACAAAGGCGGCAAGATGGGAGAGAATCATCCTATTGCTTGGTTTCATGAATTTGAAAGCTCCCGCGTCTTTTACACAGGTCTAGGCCACCGAATAGAGCTGTTCGAAGACTCCAATTTCTTGGATCATCTTTGGGGTGGTATGCGCTATGTTTTAAAAGATTTAAAATAGGCACGATTTTCGATAAGGCTGAACGATATAGTTTAAAATGGCACGCTTAGGTAGCAAGAGAATTAACGGAGTGTTGGGAGTGTTTTACTTGCAGTTTGCATTATTTTTTATTCTGCTTGTTATTTATTCCTTTTTAAGAATTGGTTTCTATTTTTACAATAAAGCCTTGTTTCCTCAAGTGGATGGACCGGAGTTTTTAAGCATTCTCTGGGGTGGAGTAAAGTTCGATATAGCAGCACTACTGTATATAAATGCTTTATATATTTTACTCCAATCTTTGCCATGGCCGTGGAAATTTTCAAAATGGTGGCAGAAGATCATAAAAGTTGTATTTGTTGTATTCAATGCTATAGGAATAGCCCTTAACTTAGTGGATTTTCTTTATTATCCATTCACCTTAAAGCGCACTACGGGTACCTTGTTTGCCCAGTTTGCAAATGAAAGTAATTGGGGAACTTTAGCCCTTAATTTTTTTATGGACTATTGGTTTATGGTCCTGTTTTTTATAGTGCTTGTTTGGTGCTTAGTGAAGATATATGACTTGTTTATTATTTTGGGTGAATCCAAAGGCTGGCGCTACTATTTCATTCATACTTTAGCCACAGTATTCATAGCATTTCTCTTTATAGGGGGCGTGCGTGGTGGGTGGGCGCATAGCACAAGGCCTATCACCATTAGTAATGCAGGAGACTATGTAAGTGTACCTGAGCATATGAGTATTGTTGTGAATACACCATTTAGTATTTTACGAACTTTAAAAGCTACACAGCTTGAAAAGCTGAGCTATTTCACAGAGGATGAATTGCAGAAAGAATATAGCGTAATCCACCTCCCGGTCGATACGGCAGATTTTGATCCTAAAAATGTGGTGGTTTTAATCTTAGAAAGTTTTGCTAAGGAACATGTAGGTGCATTAAATAAGGATATTCAAAACGGCGAATACAAGGGGTATACCCCTTTTCTAGATTCATTAATTGATAATGCATATACCTTTAAATACACTTATGCAAACGGTAGGAAATCTATAGATGCACTTCCTTCTATTTTTTCAGGTATACCATCCATAGGGGAACCTTTTGTGTTATCAATCTATTCCTCTAATCGCACAACGAGTCTACCTCAGCTATTACTAAATAAAGGATATAGCACCGCATTTTATCACGGTGCACCAAACGGTAGTATGGGGTTTTCAGCATACGCTAAGCTCGCTGGCTTTGAATATTATTTTGGAAAAGATGAGTATGCAAATGATAAAGACTTCGATGGTATTTGGGGTATTTGGGACGAGCCCTTTATGCAATTTATGGCCAGTAGCATAGATACGCTTCGACAACCCTTTTTTGCAGGTTTCTTTTCCTTGTCCTCACATCACCCCTTTAAAGTTCCAAAAAAATATCAAGGAAAATTCCCTAAAGGTCCTCTGCCGGTTCAAGAGCCAATCGGGTATACTGATAATGCACTGAGAAGGTTCTTCCAGCGTGCTAAATCATCTTCATGGTATGATAATACTCTTTTTGTGATTTGCGCCGATCACGCCACTGTTAGCCACTTACCAGAATATCAAAACACGCAGGGTGCGTATGCTATACCTATAGTGTTTTACTACCCGGGTGGTGATAAGGAGCTTGTAGGGATGCAACAGAAGGTTGTTCAGCAAATTGATATTCTTCCTACTGTTTTGAACTTCTTAAATTATCCCGAGCCGTATTTTGCATTTGGATTTGATGCTTTTAGACAGGAGGATAACTTCTCCATCGTTAATAATGACGGCATCTTTACTATGTTCTATGATTCTTATGTGTATACTCACGATGGCAATAGAGGACTGTCTTTATTTGACCTTCAATCGGACCCACTATCTCAAAACAACATAATTGGCGAGGATAAATCTCGGGATCAACTCTTGGAAAGAAAACTAATGTTATTTAGGCAGCAATACAATAATCGCATGTTAAACAATGAACTTTTAACTAATTAATCGATAGGCGATGACTGTAGACTCAATTTGGCGTTCGGTAAAAAACTCGATTTTTTATTTTCTCATATGGTTGATTTTATCGGCAGCCGATCGATTGTTGTTTGTACTAGTTTATAGAAAAGACATCCACTGGGACACGAATTGGGAATTGGTTAAAATCTTTCTTTACGGCTTTAAAATGGACCTGTCTTTAGCGTCTTATGTTTGTGCACTCCCAGCTATAGTGTGGTTAATAGGTTTGTTTTTTCGTCCCAAAAGGATACCTAGAATCTTTTTAGATGCATATACATACCTGTTTATTTTTCTGTTCGCCCTAATTTCCATAGTTAATATAAATATCTACAATGAATGGGGGAGTAAGATATCCAGGAGAGTAGTCACTGCATTTCTAGAAACTCCGAAAGAAGCCCTAGCTTCTACGGCCTCTTCACCTGTATTACTTAGTACTTTAGGGATTGTACTGATAGGTTTAATAGGCTTTGTTTGTTATAAATTCTTAGTACGTAGGAGTCCCACTAATAAGTTGCCTCTTGCTTTTAAGTTTGCTCTTTTAATTTTTGTTCCTGTTGTCTTATTTACGTGTATACGAGGAGGTTACGGGAGGGCAACATTGAACCCAAGCATTTCTTACTATTCCACGCATCCTATTAATAACCATGCCGCCGTTAACACGCACTGGGCTTTTTTTAAAGAACTCATCACTAGAAATGTTAAAAAGAATCCGTTTTTATATTTTCAAGAAGACAAGGTAGATGAATTGCTAGCACCTGTTTTTAATATTAGTGATTCCACGACCTATTTCCTGCGGCAAGATGTTGAAGATATTAATGTCGTTTTAATTGTGCTAGAAAGCTTTACAGCTGATTTGGTGCATGCTTTAACGGGGGAGAAGGGGATAACCCCTAATTTTGAAAAATGGATTAAGCAAGGGGTTTTATTTGACGAGGT
>DXEZ01000249.1 GCA_019114715.1 Candidatus Sphingobacterium stercoripullorum
ATTTAACAGAACACCGTATATTTGCTTCCGAGAAAGGATATTACCCCTTTAATATTTAAGGAAAGAGGGATAATTTCAAAATTATATAATCGGCAGACTGCGTGTAAAAATTTTTAATGTCCTTTTTCAAGAAAGCTGTAGGACTTTTATGAATGGGCATGAATAGTACAGCTTATTAATTAACAGTTGAATTGCATCATAATACGATACATACGGTTGTAAAAGCGCTTTAATTCGAAGATTTACACTTAAACAAAAAACAAATAGCTATAATGAGTAACCACATCAATCAAGTGTTATCCCGTCTAAAAAGCCAAACAAACAATCAATAACAAATAAAGACGTCATGAGAAAGCTTGCTGGTATTATTCTTACACCTATTTTTTATATATGCTTTGGCGTATGTCTTATAATATTCCATCCTATACAATGGCTAAGCCTAAACTTAGGCGGGTATAAAACCCATAAAAGGAGCGTTGATATATTGAACTTCTTCTTAACCAGTTGCAACTACGTTTTATTTAACTCGGTAACCTTTATTGCTAATAAAAACCTACCGTTAAAAACTCCCATAGTGTTTGTTGCTAATCACCAAAGTACATTCGATATACCAGCAATGATTTATTTTCTTAGAAACTTTCACGCTAAGTTCATTTCCAAAATAGAGCTCGCAAATGCTGGTCTACCTAGTATTTCCTATAACTTAAAACATGGTGGGGCCGCAAACATTGATAGAAAAGACTCGAAGCAAGCTATAAAAGAAATATTAAACCTGGCTAATAACATGAAGGAGCGCAGGTGGTCCGCTGTGATTTTCCCAGAAGGCACTAGAACAAAAACTGGAAAAATGCGGAAATTTGCCGTTGGAGGAATAGCAACTCTTTTAAAAAAGAATCCGGACGCTCTAATCGTTCCAATTGCAATAAAAGGGTCTTATGACATGGTATCATACGGTATGTTTCCCCTAAGACCTTTCACGAAGTTAAGCTGGGAAATGCTAGAGCCCATAGCTCAAGACGGCAGGCCCGTTGAAGATCTTGTAGAACAAGCTGAAATTGCTATTCGTAATAAAGTGGAAGGCTAACTTAAAAAGTGTATACAGGTTATTTTACAGCTCTATCTTTCCAATTGTATTTACCAATATTCCCCATTATACCAACAGTCACCAAATAAAAAGGATGTAAAAAAGAGATAATGGGCAGATATTTTAAATATGGCCGTAGGTTGGCAAACTTTGTCAGAGGCAATAAAAAAAGCCATTCAAACAAACATTTCACCAAGAAAACTGCAACAAACGAAGACCAATAGGTACCCCCTTTAACTAAGCCCAAAGCAAAGGTAATTACTAGCAGCAAGTTAAATAGCCAAATGCTGACTCCTAAGGTAACGACCTTTTTATCTTTATATTTCGTACTTTTTGAGGCCCATCTTTTCCTTTGTTGGTAAAAAGAACCTACACTAGGCTTTGCATCTGTATACACAATCGCTTCTTTAGACTTACAAAATCCAATTCTATCGGCATATTTCTCAGCAATTTTATGCAATAATAATTCATCGTCTCCGGAAGCTAAATCATCAATACCATTAAAACCGCCCATTTCTAAAAAGACATCTTTACGATAGGCCAAATTAGCGCCATTACAAGTCGTGGGTTTTTTATTGCCTATGCCTGCGGCTCCCAAACCAATTAAATATAAAAACTCTAATGTTTGTAGGCGTTCAAAGAATGTCTTCTCCTCCGAATACTGCACAGGAGATGACAGCATGTACCACTGGTTGTCATCAAAAGAACTTAAAATGGTTTGTAGCCAATGTTCACCCATTCTGCAATCTGCATCCGTCGTGACAATGATTTCCCCGGTAGATTTTTCAATAGCCTTGGAAATGGCAAATTTCTTATATGAATTAAACGCTTGGGATTCATTAAGCTGAATTAACTGGACTCCTTGACCTTTATACTGGCAAACGATATCCGCTGTACCATCAATGGAATGATCATCCACAACGATAATTTCAAGCAACTCTTTAGGATAAACTTGAGCAACTAAACAATCTAATAATCGGCCAATGTTTTCTTCCTCATTTCGTGCAGCAACAATAATGCTCACTTTCTGACGGGCTACAAAGGAAGTTTGCACCTTGTGAAAGGGGATTTTACTCCATCCCGAACGCATATATAATAATAACAAGACATATACAAGTATCGTACTTGTTAAAGCAAACTCAAGCAGCATTTCCTTCTCCTAAATAATTGGTTCTCAAAACAAAGAAAGAGCCTAATATAGCTGGCAAAATAATATTAACGAACCATATGCATGAAACAATTGCCATAACAGCGATTTCTTGATTTGTAATATAGCTATACAAATTGCTAGCCACAAAGCTCCGAACACTAAAATCAAATAAATCTAGAGAGGGCAAAGCAGACTGTATAAAGAATAGAATAAAAATCATAAACAACATAGGGAGAAAAGGAAGTTCGGGTAATATCACAAGCATCAAAATCAAATACTGCGATGTGAAAATCAAAAACCTAGACAAGGAGATGAATAAAACCCAGGACAACTCCCTATTACTAAATCCTTGCAACACAGAAAAGGAAGATTGAATTTTCTTTAAAAATTTGAACTTACTAACGAACTTATCTATCCAATGTACGTTGTAATAAATGACCAAAAAAGCTCCAGCGTATAAAATAGCAATAAGCCATACACCAAATTGAACAGATTCTGGCGTCTCCAAATAAGTCGAAACAAACCAAGCTATGCTTAAAGAACCCGCTACACTCGTCAAAACTAACTGAGCGAATTGACCCACTCCCATCGATACAGCACCTTTTGCACGATTGCCGGGCTTAAGGAGCATAATCCTTCCTCCGTATTCACCTATTCTATTGGGCGTGAAGACCGCCCAAGTAAGCCCTGCGAAAACGGACTGTGTTGCCTTCCAGAAACTTATTCTCTCGAGCTTCTTAACCAAATAAAACCACTTACCTACTTCCAAGAACCAATTCACGAACATCAACATTAAGACACTAAAAAGGACCCATTTCATAATGTAAGGATCCATGCTATCAGTAAGTTTTTGGAATTGCTGTAAACTGGTTTGATCGTTGACCTTTTTGTAAATAAACCAAAATGCAGCACCTGTAATGCCTAGCTTTATAAAGAGATTAAGATATTTCTTTTTTTTACTTGTCAAAGCCCAATGATAATCCGCAATTTTAACAAAAATATTCCACTTATTCGAGTTAGCCACGGAAATAAACGCAAGGGTAAATTAAGCACCCCATGCGACACAATTGTACAGTATTATTATTTAAACCCCTTTTTTGCCTAACTAAAAAACCTTCGTGAGGAAGGAAGGCCCATTAAAAAGTGTTTATTGTGGGTTCCCTCCTTATTTCGGTGGAAGGTTTTACTTTAAAATCCCAATTACGGACTTGGATGGCAGGTCTAGTTAGGACTGTTTCAAAAGTTAAGTTAACGTAATTTGTCTTTTTATGCTCTCCTCTAAGGAAATAATAGTTTCGGTACGCTGTATACCTTTGATGGATTGTATATCTTCATTTAGAACCCTTCTCAGGTGTGAAGTGTCCCGACAGATAAGTTTTGCAAACATGCTGTACTGGCCTGTACAATAGTGTAGTTCAACGACCTCTTTCACGGCTTCTAATTGCCCTACAGCATCAGAATACTGAGAGCCTTTATCCAAATAAATACCAATAAATGCAGTGACATCGAATCCTACCTTTTGAGGATTTATAGTGAGGTTAGATCCTTTTATTATGCCCAACTCTTGCATTTTTTTCATACGCACATGTATCGTACCCCCTGAAACAATAAGTTGTTTCGCAATTTCAGTATATGGGATTGAAGCATCTTCCATTAGAATGGATAAAATCTGTACATCAAGGTTATCCAGCTCTGAATAAGTGTTATTTTTCTTCATACCTGAGTATTAAGGTGTAAATATTTTTTAGTTTTAGTTTTGTGAAAATCGCTCGCTCTACTTTCACCCAAATCATTTTAAATTGTAAATTTTTCAAAAATACAATTTATTTTTTCGAATATAATGAATTATGTTTGATTTTGGTAGGTGAAGTTATATTGATTAACTTTAATGGGGATAATTTTAATATTTTAAATAAATGAAAAAAAGTCAAATAGTAGATGTCCGAATATCGAGGAAAAAGCCCATTTATCCTATAGGGCCTGGTCTGCGCAAATATTTGCGTATGTACCAGCGGGAACAGCGTTTTCCTTTGTCTTATAAACATTTACTTAATTTTCAAGAGACAGCCCCAGTATTGGATAAATATGGAGAAGACACTTTGTGGGAGACTCCCATTTATGCACCTCATGTACAGCATGAACTCTATGAAGCATTAAAAATTGTTTATGCTCGATTAAAAGCTTCGGGGAACACAAGAATAGTAGAACATAAAATTATCGATCGTATTGAATTTTGCGCATTCGGGAACACGCAGCCCTTTCGGGTACGGATTATCAATAGGCTGAACGATGTGTACGATTATTTTTATGTCAAAAAAGCCGACGCATCAAGAATTTATGGCTTGGAGTTGGAGCAGATTGTATCTCCCAACTCGGTTAATTACATGGTTTTTGAAGACACCTTAATTGAAGAGCACATTGTGGGTATTCCTGGAGATGTTTTCACACAGAAATATATGAACCACCCTGACTATAACAAAACACGTATTGCCAAGGAATTTGTTAAATTTAATGAACGGTGTATTATCACTCTTTTAGGGGATATGCGTGCTTACAACTTTGTAGTACAAATCACCCCAGACTTTGACGACTTTCAATTTAGGATTCGTGCAATAGATTTCGACCAACAGTTTTATGAAGGTAACCCTAAAGTTTATATGCCTCAGTTTTTCAAGGAAAACTACCCCTATGTAGCCCTATCTATTGACCATTTGAATGAGAAGACAGTCTTACAGTACCAACAGGAAGAGCGGTCTTCCATTGTCCAAAGGGTCCGAAGCGAACGTCACAGAATAGCCGACTTAAGAGATGCCTCTAAGCTACAAGAGCTTTCTAGCATCGAAAATATCGAAAGGCTCAAGCGTGGATACGCAAAATTCTATCACAACAAATCATATAATAAATGCCAGACTATGACCGATATCATTGAGCTGAACGTTAAAAATGTCATTCGCCAGGTGAAGTCTTAACTACTTCACACGGGAGGAGTTATCTTTTACAAATGCTTCCCACCCCGAATAACTCTTACTGTCTCCCAAGGTACTACTGGATGTTTTTTGGAAGGAATGGCACACAGCCACAGCTAACCCATCGGTTGCATCCAAAAAGGTAGGAGTTTCTTTAAACTTAAGGATTTGTTGCAGCATAGCGGCTACCTTTTCTTTACTTGAACTCCCATTTCCTGTTACCGATTGTTTGATCTTCCGTGGAGAATATTCAAAGATGGGAATATCGTATTGTAATGCTGCAGCCATTGCAACACCTTGGGCTCTACCAAGCTTCAACATCACTTGAATATTTTTTCCGTAAAATGGTGCTTCTAGAGCCATACAGTCTGGCTTATACTCCTGAACAAGCGCAGAAACTCTGCTGAAGATATGCTTGAGCTTCAAAGCATGCGTGCTTAAATGTTGCAACTTAATAACTCCCAAGTTAAGTAAGGTTAATTTAGAGCCTCTTTCTAGAATCAAACCGTAACCCATTATTTGTGTCCCTGGGTCTATTCCTAAAATCACTCTTTCTTTACTGGCTTGTTCTTTCATTTACTCGGTATTGTGTGTTTTATTGCACTTCTAACTTCTTTAATAATTAATCGCAACTCAAAGATGCAAATTAATGGCGACTAAAAATCATATTACTTCTCTGCACTACAACCAATTAAAGATATAGCTTTTTTGTGAATCCACCGTTGTCAGTTGTAACCAATGTGTAAACAAACATTAACTACCCGACTCCTGAAGCAATGGTTCTAGCAAATTAATATAATAGGCAACAGCGTCTTTTAATTCACTTAAATAAATATATTCATCGGCTGTATGTGAACGTGCAGAATCCCCAGGCCCTACCTTTACCGAGGGCACTGAAAGCAGCGCTTGGTCGCTCATAGTGGGTGAACCGTACAGTTTACTCCCTAAAGATTGAGCAGACGCTACTACAGGGTGATTCAGATCTATACCCGAAGGGTTTAACCTAGTGGACCTAGCTTGCACCTTACATTTAGTATGTTTTTTTATAATCTCTAGTACCTCAGTATTCGTATACTGCTCGGTTGTTCGCACGTCTACAACAAAAGAACACTCCGAGGGAACGACATTGTGTTGTGTACCGGCGTGGATCATCGTAACCGACATTTTCACCTTACCTAGAAATGCAGACTCCTTTTCAAAGTCATAGTTTTTAAACCACAACAAATCCGTGAAAGCCTCATAAATTGCATTCAATCCTTCTTCTCGAGCTGCATGCCCAGACACTCCCTGCGCTGTGCAGTCCAGTACCATCAAACCTTTTTCGGCGACCGCCAAATCCAATTTTGTCGGCTCTCCTACGACGGCAAAATTCAAAGGACCGATATGTTTTAATGCATGCTCAATACCATTCTTACCTGAGATCTCCTCTTCGGCAGATGCCAAAAGACATAAATTATACGGTAGGTTTGGCCGATCATAATAGTGTATAAATGCCGACAATAGACAAACTAATGCCCCGCCTGCGTCATTAGACCCTAGCCCATATAATTTACCATCCTCAATATCAGCTGAAAAAGGTTCTCGAGTATACCCTGGATTTACTTTTACTGTATCGTGGTGAGAGTTTAATAAAATAGTGGGCTTATCGGGGTCATAAAATTTATTGTAAGCCCAAACATTATTAATCTCCCGATGGCATTTAATTCTACGACTTGTAAAAAACTCTTGAATTAGTATTGCAGTATGATCTTCTTCGCGACTAAAAGATGGAGTTTCTATGAGAGAGATCAATAAATCAAGCCCTTGTTGGTACAAGCTCTCCAATTCATTATTCTTCATAAAGACCATCAGCTTTTAAGGCAGAAAGTTTTATCCCTTTGATAAAAGCGGAACTGAATCCATTATGCTCCATTTCATTCAAGCCTGCAATCGTACAACCTTTTGGTGAGGTCACCTTATCTATTTCATTTTCAGGATGGCTTTGATTCTTCAGCAAAAGATCAACAGCCCCTTTTGCAGTTTGTATAGCCATTCTCAACGCATCATCTGCATGGAATCCAATTTCCACCCCTCCTTGTGAGGCCGCACGGACGGCGCGAAGAAAGAAAGCAGTTCCACAGGCACATAGCGCTGTTGCCGAAGTCATCAGCTCTTCCTCAATTACTATTGTCGTTCCTACGGTAGCAAATAAGTCTTCAACAACCTTTAAATGCTCCGCTGAAGCATTATCACTTGCGATACATGTCATGGATTGGCCAATGGAAATAGCTGTATTAGGCATTGCCCGAATAGCAATACACTCCTCGCCTAGCACTTTTCGAATAGATTCGCAACTAAGCCCAGATACTACCGAAACGATCAACTGGTGCTCCTTTAAAACTGGAGCTATCTCTTGCATAACTCCGTTTACTTGCTGAGGCAAAACACATAACACAATTACCTCACTTCCTTGAATAGCCTTGGCGTTGTCGTTAGAAATGGTAAATCCTTCTTGATTCGTCGCTTGAAGTGCAGCTATGGATCTTCGTGTAATTGTTATTTCATTCGGCTGATAATGACCTGCCCCCAGCAAGCCCTTGGCTAAAGAAAAGCCTATATTTCCACTTCCAATTATTGTTATTTTACTCATGGTTTATAATCAAATTAATAATACTTTATAAAGTAATCCGGGTTCCAAAACACCCTTGGTTAAATTGGTGAAGTTTGGATGCATTTCCAATATATACTGCAGAAACACCTTTTTGTAAGGCATCAAATGCATTGTTCAATTTAGGTAACATCCCATCAAAAATCTCCCCTGATTTTTCTAACACCTTATAACTTGCCAAATCAATATGTTCGATCACCGAAGATTCATCTTCCACGTCTTTTAAGACTCCATCTTTCTCAAAGCAATAAATCAAATTCACTTGATAGTTTGAAGACAACGAAGCGCTCAAGCTGGAGGCTATAGTATCTGCATTGGTATTTAACAGCTGTCCTTTCTTATTATGCGTGATAGCAGAAAAAACAGGCGTTAATCCCAACTCCATAAACTTTTTCAACATGTTGTGATTCACGGAATCATGTAGAAGGTCCCCCACGTAGCCAAAGTCAACCTCTTTTTTAGGCCTTTTCATTCCTTCAATCAAATTCGCATCAGCACCTGAAAGGCCGATAGCATCGCAACCGAATTTTTGAAGTTTTGCTACAATAGATTTATTGATCCACCCAGCATATACCATGACGGCAATTTCAAGCATTTCCTGGTTAGTGACCCTTCGGCCCTCCACCATCTCTACTTCTACACCAAGTCTCTGGGCTAGAGCGCTTGCTTTCTTTCCTCCACCATGCACTAAAATCTTCTTCCCTTTAATAGAAGAAAAATGCTCTAAAAACTCATTTAATGCATCGGGATTATCGATTACATTTCCTCCAATTTTAATAATGTTTAAAATGACTCCTGAGTCCATTTATAGTCTTTGTTTATATATTCTCTAAAATCGATTTCAACACAGCTTGTGCAGCCCATACCCTATTCCCAGCTTCTTGAATAACTATGGAGTGATCACTATCTAATACCTCAGAGGCTAGAACAACATCTCTACGCACCGGTAAACAGTGCATAACCTTGGCATTATTAGTCGCTTTTAAATGCTCCAGATCAATCATCCACGGAGAGGCATCTCCTTGATATAGTTCACCGTAATTTTCGTAAGAGGACCAGTTTTTCACATAAACATAATCGACATCTTTTAATCCCTCCTGCAGGTCGTAATAAATACTTGCACCTTGAGTAAATGAAGGGGCAAGCTCAAAACCTTCCGGTTGAGCAATTTGAAAATCTACTAAGTTTTCTTCTTGCGCCTTACACATCCATTCTGAGAATGAATTGGGTACTGCTTGAGGCAAAGCCTTGATATGCGGTGCCCAAGCAAGTAATATTTTGGGTTTTTTATCCGACTTCCAAGTCTCACGAATAGTAATTAAATCAGTTAAACTTTGTAAAGGATGGCGCGTAGCACTCTCCAAAGAAACTAAAGGTACTTTACAATAAGCATTAAACTTATTGAAAAAATCCTCACTATAATCCTGTACCTTATCCTTAAGACTAGGAAAAGAGCGTAAACCTATTACATCACAATAAGATCCCATAACAGCTGCCGCCTCTTTTACATGCTCCACTGTATCTCCATTCATCACAACACCATCCTTGGTTTCAAGAGCCCAGCCATCTTGCCCCATATTCATAACAATAACATCCATACCAAGATTTACTGCAGCAATTTGAGTGCTCATTCTAGTACGTAAGCTTGGGTTCAAAAAAACCAAACCAAGCATTTTATTTTCCCCCAGATGCTTATGAGCAAATGGATTACTTTTTATATCTAAGGCCTTATCTACAAGATTGGATAAATTCCCAGCATCCGAGACAGAGAAAAACTTTTTCATACATTAATTATAGCTAGTTAAATATTAAATTAGTGAGACAGCTCCTTAGCAAAGGCACTTAAAAAGTGATCGCATTGCTCTTGAGAAACATTAAGTGCAGGAAGCAATCGAATCACGTTACCTTTTGATGTTCCAGTAAAAATTCGGTGATTTTTCAACAAATTACCTCTTACATGCGCTAACTCATCGGGAAGCTCAATACCTATCATCAGCCCTCTGCCACGTACATCATTCACTTGATTCATAGCTCTAAGCTCTTTCATCAAATAGCCGCCCATCTTGCTAGCATTGGACAATAAATTTTCTTTATGAAACACTTCTAGTACAGCAATAGCAGCACGGCAGGCTAAGTGATTTCCACCAAAAGTAGTACCCAACAGACCAAAAGATGGCTTAATAGAATCATGAATCAAAAGTCCCCCTATAGGGAAGCCATTTCCCATGCCTTTAGCCATTGTGTAGATATCAGCACTAACACCAGAATAATCGTGAGAGAAAAACTCCCCAGTCCTACCGTAACCACATTGAACTGAATCAGCAACAAAGACGGCTCCGTACTGATCACAAAAATTCCTAATGGCTTTCAAAAAAGGAATACTAGCTTCTACAATCCCACCCACCCCTTGAATTCCTTCGACAATTACTGCTGCAATCTCAGACCCTTGGGTTTCAAATAACTTCTCTAAAGCATCAACATCATTAAATGGTGAAAAAACAACATGGTCAGTTTCATTAATCGGAGCGATAATAGCTGGATTATCAGTAGCAGCTACCGCTAAAGAGGTTCTACCGTGAAATCCGCCAGTAAATGCAACAACCTTTTTCCGTTTTGTATGAAAAGAGGCGAGTTTCAACGCATTTTCATTGGCTTCAGCTCCAGAGTTCACTAAAAATAATTGATAATTATTCTTTTTAGAAACTCGCTCCAAAGAGTTTACCAATTCATCTTGTAAAGATATTTTAATAGAATTGGAATAAAATCCAATTTTCTCTATTTGATCTTGGAGGGCAGATACATAAGCAGGGTGACTATGGCCTATAGAAATCACTGCATGACCACCATAAAAATCAAGATAACTATTCCCTTCTGAATCCCAAACGGTCATACCGTTGGCTTTAACAATTTCAACAGGATTTATAGGGTATACATCAAAAAGTTTCATATAAACGTGAAAATAAATAGAATATTACAATTAGAAACACCTAAGTGTAAAGTTAATTATAATTGAAGCAAA
>DXEZ01000027.1 GCA_019114715.1 Candidatus Sphingobacterium stercoripullorum
TAAGGTAACTGAAGCTAACGTTACCTACAACGGTTCAATTACAATTGATATTGAATTACTGGAGGCAGCAGGAATAAAAAAATACGAACAGGTATATATTAATAACGCAACAACTGGTAGTAGGATAATGACCTATGTAATCCCGGGTGAGCGTGGAAGCGGAGAAGTGTGTATGAACGGTGGTGCTGCACTGCATGCCAAAGTCGGCGATACAATTCATATCCTTTCTTTTGTATATATGTCTGAAGAAGAGGCAGATGTCTACCAGCCTACTGTGATTTTCACCAAAGGAAATAACGAGATCGAAAGGATTGAGAAATATCAATATTGATAATCCAACTTTAATAGCTACTTTTGCATACGCTAATTAAAATACCTCGATAAGAATTTTCTTAATATTGAATCATTTTGCCCATTTATACGTTAATAGATGGGCAATTTATACAATAGTAGGTTAGCTTTGTGAGCAGGAGAGAGGTTGATATTTCATCTCTCGTATTTTTGGATAATAAAAGGATTTTAAGTGAATTTTTGTAAAACTACAATTGTACTCATCTGTTTTTTAGTCTTGTCTTTACAAGGTATGGCTCAATTGATACCTCCAGGTTTAGGGGAAACAAATGCAGCTAGCTGGTTTGCTTTTGGTGTTCAGCAAGATTTAGACGATAAAAAAAAGTGGTCATCTACAACTTATGTCGGTATTGCTAGAGTGAGTGATCCCGATAACTACAATTTACTTCAAAAACACTCCATTTTTATTCTCAATCAAGAATTTAAAAATAAGTTTGCGAAAAATTGGGAGTACTCATTGGCATTGAGTTATAGGAATCAGAGGAACTATGAAGACTCTGCCCCTTATGATTTAGATGATCCTTCTATAAAGCAGGAGTTCCGTTTATATGGCCGGCTATCAAGAATTTTTAAAACTTCTTTCCTTGAGATCACCCCGACTTTTAGGCAAGAAGTACAAAAATATTTTACAAGTGATTTTGGTGCTTACCCAGAAAACATGCGTTTGAGGTCCAGGTTTAGGGTCAAGCTTAAAGCTCCACTAACTAAGGATAAAAAGCACAGTATTTCCCTCTATTCCGAACAGCTGTTTTCCACTTCTTTGAGTAGTGAAGGAGATAAAGATTGGTCACGTTTTGAATATAAAGATAGTAGATTTTCATTGTACTATACACTTTCTCCAGAGCACATCAACTGGGATTTTAATATCGGTTATATGAATAACCTAATCGGTAAAAGGAATGCCTCAAGTAGCCATTACTTGGGAGTAGATGTCATCTGGAAAAATCCATTCAATAGATAAATATTGCTGTTAATCATGGATTCATTATAATACTGTAGCCTCACAGGCAGTATGAAGATTTTATGAATTTTTGTTTTGAAAAAGTGGAGAGCTTTATCCGTATTAATAGAATGAAAGCTTTTTTAAATCAATAGTTTTGAGCGGGTCGATGGAAACAACGAGTTCTACTTCTGCAGGGAGATCCATTAAACAGGCTTCAATGAGTTTTACCGTATTTAAGATATTCACGAAAATTGGCATGTTTACAATTGGGGGCGGTCATGCCGTTATACCTTTAATTGAGAAAGACGTGGTAAGCAGGGGGTGGCTAAGTAAAAAAGAACTCAACGAACTTATATCTATTACTGATTCTTTACCAGGTGTGTTTGCCACCAATTTAGCTGCGCTAGTAGGTTATAAAATTAATGGGTTTAAAGGGAGTCTATTTGCCGCGCTGGGAACTATAGTCGCTCCATTTTTAATTATTATTCTACTGGCCTTATTTTTTAGAGAATTTCAAAACAACCTCTACGTATCTAAAGCATTTAAAGCTTTGAGACCAGCAGTGGTAGCTCTGATTTTAACACCTTGTTTTACAATAATTAAAGTCAATAAATTTTCTTGGAAGAGTTTCATGGTTCCCCTAGTTGCTTTTATATTGATGGTGGCTTTTAGCTTTTCACCAGTTTTAATTGTTGTGATGGGATGTATTGGTGGTCTTATTTATTTTAATTCTTTTTAGGAATGATCTTTTTAAAACTATTTTGGGTGTTTTTAAAGATTGGCCTTTTAGGTTTCGGCGGAGGCTATGCTATGCTTTCTATGATTCAAGACGAAGTAGTAACGCAAAATAAGTGGATGACCAATACGGAGTTTACTGATTTAGTTGCCGTGTCCCAAACCACACCAGGACCAATAGGAATTAACACAGCAACGTATGTTGGATTTAGCGCGGTAAATAATGCTGGGTATTCCAACGTGTCCTCTATATTAGGGTCTATTCTGGCAACGGTTACTGTATGTTTACCTGCATTTATATTGATAATATTATTGTCCTATTCATTTAAGAAGTTTAAGGACAACAGTACTTTCAATGCAATATTATCAGGAATCCGACCTTTAAGCATCGCGCTTATAGGCTTTGCTGCATATAGTCTTGTGACAAAGGAGAGCTTTAGTGATTACTACAGTGCAATATTCTTTGCAGGTACCTTGCTTGCAAGCGCTAAGTTTAAAGTGCATCCTATTTATATAATTTTAGTGGTAGCCTTTTTGGGAATTATTATTTATTAAATTTATTACTGCAGAATATTATTTCTGGTAGAGAACACTTATGAGCAATCTTTTCCGTTGTGTATATGCTTTTCCCAGTAATATACGGCTAAGAAAGAGTTTCTTTCATGCTTAGTTTATATTAGAGCCATTAGAAAATATGAAAAGAAGAGTCACAGCAAATTTACTCATCGGTTTGATATTACCTTTCTTAATATTAGGGAGATGGTTGCCGAATACTTTCCAAGCAGTGTTTTTTGATGTTTACGAGTACTATGATTTTCGTATTGTATCTCTTTCTCAATTTTTATCTACAGTCTATCGGCATTATATATTTATATATATAATCTCTCTATTATTTATACTATTACCTTTTCAGGTTTTTAAAGACTTATACTACACAAAAAAAAGGAATATTTATCACTCTGGAAGAAAACGCTGTTTTTAGTCTTGCTTCTTTTGATAGAAAATAGGCTGTTTATAAGAGGGCCTATATAGGAATGGTATGGATGTTATATAATGTATTCAGCATAGGTGTTCCAATTTCTATAATGTTGTATTTTGTCGTTGACCGTTATGTCGAAAGGAAATAAAAAAGCGCGAAGTTGTGTATATTGTACGCTTAAGCATCCTTAGTAGTGATTATTACGATTAATTTAAAGTCTTTATAAAACCAATTTTAAACTCGCTAATTCCATTTATTTTCATAATAAGGTGGTTGCCTAATATTTATGTTGTAGTATTTCACAGCGAATATTGAAATTATGACTACCAACTTGAAAGTTTGTGAGTGCTTTATTGTATGTATACAAGTGTTGGGCCTATTTCTAACGGACTAGTGCTGGTGGATTGTTTTTTCACTCAATTTATAACATCTTTTTAATCATAATTTGATCCTCGAAATCATCTTGTATGCGCATTGTTGACCTTAAATTGTAATCATCGTCCAGATGCGCATACTTTTCAGTAGTGCTTATTTTTGAATGGCCAAGTGTTTTTTCGAGCGCAAATAGATTTCCTACTCTGGTCATAAACAAATAACCAAATGTATGTCTCGCAACGTGAGATGTTAGATTTTTCTTTATATCTGCATACCTAGCCAGTTCTTTTAATGTTCGGTTATACTCCTGCTCGGTTGGTAAATCAAAGAATCCTCCTTGAATATTTGTGATTAAGCTTTTAGCGATTGGGATCAATGGGATCATTATTGTTTTTGGTCTTCTACTTTTGTTTTTCTGCATGGTGAATCGGATGAAGTTTTCTGATACCATCCAGTTGTACTGAGATTTATAAACATCAGATATTCTAATGCCAGTGAAGCAACAAAACAAGAATGCCTTCAAAACATTTAATTGAGTTTTAGTCAGTGAAAAATCTATAATATTAATTAGCCTTTTGACTTCTTTGTGATTCAAATAAACCGACTCACGATATTCTGGTTTGATTTTGTATTTAAAGACAGATTCATCTACATAAATATTGAAATCAGCTATGGCAATTCTGAGGTATGAATTAAGGATCTTGATCCTGGTCCAAACTGTATTGTGGTTATTTCTCTTTCGAAGGAAATTAGCAAAACTTCTAATCCATTTTTCATCGATTTCACTGAAGGTCAATTTTGGAGCGAATTCTTTGATTGCATTAATCGTACCGAGATGATTTTTATAGGTTCTTTCTACTATCTCACCATTCCTATATCTTTCTTTTCGAATAACGGTCATAAATCCAATCACAGATTTTTTAATATTAGAATAGTATAATTCACGTTCTAAAATCTCGATTGTTAATACACGATCAGTTAAGCGATATATTTTAGCGACCTCGTTTATTTTACTTAGTTCAGACATAATCACCATGTTGTAATCACTGGCATCAGTATCTCCTTTAAATCTAGATTTGACTCTGTTTTTTTTGAGGTCTACATATTTCACTGGCCATCTTAAAGACAAGTTGAAGTTTTTTCTTTGATGGCGCGCTTTTGCTATTCCTATATACACAGAGATATATAGAGTCACCATACCATCTTTACCGACGGCATGACTGTTATAAAAAAGCTTGCAAGTGAATGTAAACATGGATCTACGAATGTTAACGAAAGCCTAGAAATCTACATAGACGGATTCTAGACAAATCAAACCATATCTGATTAATCGTAGAGGGAAGGTATTCCCTCCACAGTACCTGTAGAGGGTTTTGTTGTTTTGGTATTCTTTCGAAATACCCCAAAAGTACCTAGGGCGGGAATCGAATTCGCACAGCCGTTTATTACTTCGATTTTTTGCTGAAATTCCGTGTTTTTGGTGTCTTTTTGCACTTGATATACCTTATTTTATCGATTAATTGGTGGGACTTTTGGTGGGACTTTTTTTTGTTTAATATTGTATTTCCGTAGAGTTCTTGTTAATTCATTTTTATGCAATTTTGTTTATTCAAATATGCTGTTTAAAATTGAATACACAAAGTGCAAATTTAGTCTAGTCGATGATAATCAGGTTCAGTGGATTGGACAAATCGTACTGCTTCTGTCAGTTGGTTACGTAATAATTGAATTCTTTTCATAAGGTAGCGAAAGCGAAGTGATAATTTAAAATGCGTTATGGGAATTGTGTGTTGGATACAACAGCAATATATTATTCTATAATGTTACTTGTTGATGTACTGCTGTATACGTAACGCTCTTTGATAAACTTCTGTCCTTTTGTACCCTAAAAAAATCGAACAACATGATATAAAAAATTCATAACTTTTAAATACATGGCATCATGAATCTATTTTTTATATGACAAATTAAGAGTCGTCAAATTACTTTTTATTGGGTAATGACGGGCGACGACTTTTCGCTTGACATCAACAATCCGAAAGAGCCTAAGATTTTATGCGTGGGCAACAATCCCGACCGACAAAACATCTATTCCGCAGCATTGGGTTTATACAATTCAAGGATTGTAAAACTCATCAATAAAAAAGGACAGTTAAAGAGTTCGGTTATCATAGATGAGTTGCCCACAATTTATTTTAGGGGATTGGATAATCTCATCGCAACAGCGAGAAGTAATAAAGTAGCCGTATGTTTGGGTTTTCAAGATTTTTCGCAGTTAATACGTGATTATGGAGATAAAGAGGCAAAAGTTATCCAAAATACCGTAGGTAATGTATTCAGTGGACAGGTTGTGGGCGAAACCGCAAAGAGCTTGTCAGAACGGTTCGGAAAAGTATTGCAAAAACGCCAAAGTATGACCATAAACCGAAACGATAAATCTACTTCCATATCCACACAATTAGACAGCCTTATTCCTGCATCGAAAATCAGTACACTTACACAAGGTATGTTTGTAGGCTCTGTATCGGATAACTTTGACGAACGTATCGAACAAAAGATATTCCACGCTGAAATTGTGGTAGATAACGAAAAGGTAGCTTCCGAAACCAAAACCTATCAGAAGATACCACAAATCCTGTCTTTTGTAGATGAACAGGGCGAGGATAGAATGAAAGAGCAGATTGAAAGCAATTACCGTCTGATTAAGTCCGACATTCTGCATATTGTAGAGAACGAGATAGAGCGTATCAAGAATGACCCCAACTTACAACATTTGGTGCAGGAGAACTAAACATTAAAGTGCCAAATATTGTCCATTAAAAAACTATTCCTATCTTTGTGAGTGAATACTAACTAACGGTTTGTATAGTGAATATATATTATGGAAAAGTTTAGCAATAGGCAAATAGAAATAATGGAAGCGGCTACAAACAGGATTTCAAAATTTGGAATTCAAAATTTGACCATTAAAACACTTGCCGAAGATATCGGCCTATCTGAACCGGCATTGTACCGGCACTTTAAGAGCAAAAATGAAATCCTGCTGAATTTATTGGAATATTTCCAAACGGAAATGAGAAACCGCATTCAGTCTATTCCATTTGAACCCAATGCTACTGAAGGAGATAAACTAAGGAAGATTTTCCATTCGCAACTGCAAACCTTTTCTGATAAGCCGGCAATAGTCAGTGTTATTTTTGCCGAAAGCATCTTTCATTACGATGATGGGCTGAGTAAAAAGGTATCGGAAATTATAAATATGATGCAGGAATTTGTAAACGCAAATGTCGATGCAGGTCAAAAAAACGGGACATATAAGAAACTAATCGGTACTTCTACAATCACGACCATCATTATAGGGGCAATGAGAATGGCGGTTTTGAAATGGAAATTATCAGGACATAAATCAAATTTGGTAAAAGACGGAAAAACAGTCCTGAATGGAATTTTAAAAATGATTGAAAACAAATAAATACAATTTAAGCAATGAAAAAAACGATTTTATTAGGAATAAGCGTAATGCTTTTTTGGAGTTGTAACAATACAGGAAAAACAACGCCTTCCGAAGAAACAGAAGTACAGACAGAAAACCACGCAACGCACCAACACGCTGAAAGTGCCGATGCCGTTGAACTCGACAATGGCGAAAAGTGGCTTGTGAATGAAGAAATGAAACCCTTTGTACTGAAAGGCGAAGAATTGGTCAGCACCTATATCCAAGATAATCAAACGGATTTCAAAGCCCTTGCCGAGCAACTGAAAGACCAAAACACCCAGCTCATAAAAAGCTGTACAATGACGGGAAAAAGCCACGATGAATTACACAAATGGCTGCATCCGCATCTTGAAATCGTGAAAAC
>DXEZ01000250.1 GCA_019114715.1 Candidatus Sphingobacterium stercoripullorum
AACTCCAAAAATGGCTCGACAATCCTTTTGAAGAGCCAAAACCACCACAACAAACCTCTGTTCAGGGGGTCTTATTCTGAAAAATACAAAAAAACAGACCAAGTAAATCTACAAAGACGAAATGCTTAACTTCTAAATTTATTTAGGACAGGATTGATCGATGAATATAAAGAATTTTATACTCCTTTCAAGTACCTAACACTTTCTGGCCCTAGATGAAACAGCAAATCTAAAACACTCAAATTGGGTATAAACCCATTTCTATCCTCAAAAGTCTGGTAGTAAGGAGGGTAATCATTAGGGTCTAACTTTTGCTTAGGGTGAATGAGTTGGCGGTAATCGGTCTCACCTTTCTCCAGCTCGACATAGCTACTGGACAAAGTAATTGTATTAGGGAGTTTCAAGCACTTCATAATTAGCTCCATTTGCTTTAAGTGGAAGTCCACTAAGAACTTCTCCTCCCCGTGGAACAAATGGTAGAACTCATCTTCATAGAATTCAAAATAGGGCGATGACCTATAGGCTGTTTGTAAACTCAGCCAGTGTAGCCTTTGCCATTGAAAATCATTTTCAATCTGTACATCCTTCATCACTCTCCTTTGGTTACCGATATGGCGAATGGGGATAATTAACTTCAATGTGCCGCTAGCTGTGCCTATAACTGCTCTAGTGCGGTAGCTTTGCTTCACGTAATTTTCGTATTTATCAATAAGAATAGCACCTGCATTTGAGGCCACCACCTTAAAATAGGATATGGGTGGCAAATACAAGGCTGACAAAACAAGAGAATCCTTCATGATATTCATAAATTTTCTACAAAAGTAACTTTAATTCAAGATATTTGCAGAGTTGAACTAAAAGAGTTTCATGCAAAGGAAAGCTTTATATATCATATTATACCTTTTTTCACTCCTACCGTTTTGGGTTTTATACAGAATTTCAGATTTTTTTTATCTGTTATTGTACTACGTAGTTGGTTATAGAAAAAAGGTTGTATACGACAACTTAAAAAACTCCTTTCCAGAAAAATCAGAAGAAGAGATAAAAAGTATAGCGAAACGGTTTTATCGCTTTTTCCCAGATATTATCGTGGAGGCAATCAAGATGACTTCTATTTCGAAAAAGACTCTACTTAATAGATTTGAAATTCTCAACAAGGAGGAGGTTACACGTCATTTTAATAAGGGGCGGTCCGTAATGGGAGTTACAGCCCATTATGGCAATTGGGAACTTGGCATCCATAGGCTCTCACTTATGGTCGAGGAACCAGTATTAATCGTGTACAAGCCTTTGAACAACAAAACATTTGACACCATTTACAACCAAATACGTAGAAGATTTGGGGCGGTAATGGTACCTATGAAGCAAATTCTAAGACATGAAATGCGCATGCGGAATAAGCCGCATATCAGTATATTTGTTGCCGATCAAACTCCGGTACACCAAGATTCAGATTATTTCCTAGATTTCTTAAATCAAGAAACCTTGGTTTATACCGGGACCGAACGTATTGCAAAAGCGACAGATAGTGCTGTGGTATTCTGTGAAATTGGGAGAAAAAAGACAAGAGGTCATTATTACTGTAAGTTTACCACCCTCATTGAAAACCCCAAAGAGTATGCGCAACATGAAATCACGCATATTCACAATAAATTCACTGAAGATATTATAAAAGAAAACCCAGAATATTGGTTATGGACACACAGGCGATGGAAAAGAAAGAGAAGATATTAATTCCCCTTGCTAAAGTAGCAGTAGTTATTTTAAATTGGAATGGCAAAAAATGGCTTGAAAAATTCATTCCCTCAGTCGTCCAAAGCACCTACGAAAACCTGGAGGTTATCGTAGCAGACAATGCTTCATCCGATGATTCTTTAAGCTGGCTAAAAAACAACTACAAAGACAGAATACGGGTAATAGAGCTGAAAGAAAACTATGGATTTGCTGAAGGCTATAACCAAGCTCTCAAGCACGTTGAGGCTGATTACTTTATCCTATTAAACTCCGATGTAGAGGTTAGCAAAAATTGGATCGAAGAAATAGTACAAATTATGGATGCCGATCCCAGTATTGGTGCAGCACAACCAAAAATCCTCAGCTACAATAACAAAAGTAATTTTGAATACGCTGGAGCATCCGGTGGTTTCATCGACGCTTTCGGCTATCCCTTTTGCCGTGGGAGGATACTAGATGTCATTGAAAAAGACAATCAACAGTACGAAAATTTAGAGGAAGTATTTTGGGCTTCTGGAGCTGCGCTTTTTATTAGGTCGTCCGTCTGGAAGGAAATGAATGGTCTAGATGGTGACTATTTCGCCCACATGGAAGAGATTGACCTTTGCTGGAGACTTCGACAGAGTAACTATAAAATAATTTGTGTACCCTCTTCTGTTGTTTACCACGTCGGTGGAGGAACACTCAATTCAGACAGTCCCCAAAAGACTTACCTGAATTTTCGTAATTCCTTATTTACTTTACAAAAGAACCTGCCATTTGGGTCTGCTTTTTTTATTATTTTCATCCGTTTTTGGATGGATCTACTAGCTCTTTTATTTTTCATGTTTCAAGGTAAATTCAAACACGCTTCTTCGGTGAGCCGTGCGCACCGCCATTTTTTTCGTGATTTTTTCAAAACTGTTAAAAAAAGGCAAGCGCTACCTCCTAAAAGGAGAGTTGGACCGTATTACAACGGCTGGATTATTTGGGCGTTTTATTTGAAAAAAATACGGGTTTTCTCCGCTCTTAACAGAAATAATTTCCAGAACCCCTAGAGAAAAAGAATTTATTACAATTATAAAATAAACAAGCAAATTTCATCTTTTGCATGTTTATGCTAATTGCTGAAAAAGGTTATTTTTTCATGGAGTTTTTTAGTAATTTCGGACCATGCAGAGTGAAGTTCAACGTAAGATTGCTACTTTAACAAAGGAGTTAAAACATTACAATTATCAATACTATGTATTGGCTAATTCACAAATTTCAGATTTTGATTTTGATCAAAAGCTAAAAGAATTAGAAAAGCTAGAAAAACAGTATCCTGAATTCAAGGATCCCAATTCTCCAACAGAAAAAGTTGGTGGTGATATTACCGACAAATTTCAGACTTTACCGCACAGATGGCCCATGCTTTCTTTGGGGAATACCTATAACGTACAAGAGCTAGAAGACTTTGATTCTCGCGTACGAAAAGTAGTTGGTGAGGAGGTTCAATATGTTTGTGAACTTAAATTTGATGGACTTTCAATCTCGTTAACCTACGAAAATGGAGAGCTAAAACAGGCCTTAACCCGAGGGGATGGAACTCAAGGAGACCTAGTGACAAGCAATGTAAAAACTATTGCACACATTCCTTTGAAAATAAACTCTCAAGGTGCTCCAGAAATCTTTGAAATTCGCGGGGAAATTTTCATGCACAAGCCCGCTTTCAATAGGCTAAACAAGGCACGTGCTAAACAAGGGCTCCAACAATATGCGAACCCGAGGAACTTCGCTGCTGGTACCATAAAGCTTCAAGACTCTAGTCAAGTAGCAAAACGGCCACTGGATTGTTTTTTATACTTTTTGTACGCAGAAGATAGAGAGAAACTATTCGCCACCCACTGGGAAAGCTTAGAAGCCCTAAAAAAGTGGGGCTTTCATACCAATCAAGAAGCTCGATTATGCTCCAGCCTAGATGAGGTGATTAAGTTCATCGAGTACTGGGATATAGAAAGACATAATTTATCCTATGAAATCGATGGTATAGTAATCAAAGTTAACAGCTACAATCAACAGGAAGAGCTAGGGTTTACTGCTAAGTTTCCAAGGTGGGCAATTTCTTATAAGTTCCAGTCCGAGCGAGCGGAAACAAAATTAGAGAAAGTCACCTACCAAGTAGGAAGAACTGGCGCCGTTACTCCCGTTGCTAACCTACAACCTGTTATATTAGCAGGAACGACAGTTAAAAGAGCTTCTCTGCACAACGCCAACGAATTGCTCCGATTAGATTTACACGAAGGGGATGCCGTTTTTATAGAAAAAGGGGGTGAAATAATTCCCAAAGTAGTGGGAGTCAACAAAGAAAGGCGCAACCAAAATGCTATCCCCGTTAAGTTTCCTGAAAACTGCCCAGAATGTGGTACTCCATTAGTAAGGATTGAGGGTGAAGCCATCCACTATTGTCCCAATGAACTGGGCTGTAAACCTCAAATAGTAGGAAAATTGAAGCACTTTATTGGTAGAAGAATGATGGATATTCAAGGGATTGGAGAAGAGACCATCGAAACATTCTATGAACTGGGCTTGTTAAAAACCTATTCAGATTTATACAATCTGAAAGATCATAAAGAAAAACTAATAACTCTAGAAGGATATGGTGAAAAGTCCATAAACACGATATTGACTAGCTTAGAAAGCTCTAAAAAACAGGCCTTCGAGAAGTTATTATTTGGTTTAGGAATTCGTTTTGTGGGAGAAACTGTCGCAAAGAAAATTGTGGAGCATTTAAAAACCATAGAGGCTATAGCAGGTGCCACGGTCGAGGAGCTTGAAACAATTCCCGATGTAGGTATTCGCATAGCTGAGAGTGTATACAATTACTTCAAGGACCCTATTCATACGCAAGAAATTGAAAAGTTAAAAGGCCAAGGTCTGCCAATGGCTATCGTGCAAACCGAGGATAACAAATTGATTAGCGATGCATTAGCACATAAAACCTTCGTTATTTCTGGAGTATTTGAGAAGTACTCTAGAGATGAAATAAAATCTTTAATACAAGCCAACGGTGGGAGAATCGTCAGTGGAATATCGGGTAAATTGAATTACTTAGTAGCTGGAGATAAAATGGGGCCATCTAAACTTGCGAAAGCTGAAAAATTAAACATTCCAATAATTTCGGAGGAAGAATTATTAAAAATGATTGAGAATAACTCATAATACCATGAAAGAAATAAGAGGTACTGGAGTCGCACTTATTACACCTTTTAG
>DXEZ01000251.1 GCA_019114715.1 Candidatus Sphingobacterium stercoripullorum
GTAGGAATGATAATTATTGGCGGAATTGTATACTCGCCATTCCGGTGGAATGTAGGGTTCTTACCTTCCGACCCTGTCCCTGTTGATGCTTTGCCGGATATCGGAGAAAATCAACAAATTGTATTTACCGAATGGGATGGTAGATCTGCTCAAGATATTGAAGATCAGATAACCTACCCATTAACTACTTCCTTATTAGGCCTCCCGGGAGTAAAGCATGTACGTAGCTCTTCTGTATTGGGCTTTTCCAGCATTGCTATTATTTTTGAAGATGACGTTGACTTCTATTGGTCTAGGACACGCATTCTGGAGAAAATAGCCTCTTTGTCGCCAGAGCTACTTCCAGATGGAGTTAGGCCAACATTAGGTCCCGATGCTACCGCCTTAGGTCAGGTGTTTTGGTATACCTTAGAAGGAAGGGATAAAGAGGGGAACCCCACTGGAGGCTGGGATTTACATGAAATCCGCAAAGTGCAAGACTATTATGTGAAGTACGCTTTAAATGGTGTTGAAGGGGTCTCTGAAGTAGCTTCTATCGGTGGTCATATCCAGGAATATCAAATAGATGTGCGCCCGGAGGAACTTCGACAGTTTGGTGTCACCATGCAGGATATAGCAGGTGCAGTTAGTCAGTCCAACAAGGATGTTGGTGCACACACCATGGAGATTAACCAAGCTGAATATTTAGTTCGTGGACTAGGATATATCAAGTCCTTAGAGGACATAGAGAAAATTGTTGTTAAAGAGGTCAATCAAACTCCCGTATACTTGAGTCAGGTGGCTTACATCAACTTGGGGCCAGCACCAAAAAGAGGGGCACTTGACAAGGATGGTGCAGAAGTAGTTGGAGGAGTTGTTGCAGCCAGGTTTGGGGCAAACGCTATGCAAGTTATTGACCATGTGAAAGATAAAATAATTGATATATCGGCTGGGTTGCCTTCTAAGGTTTTAGACAATGGTGTTGAATCTCAGCTGACTATAGTGCCTTTTTACGACCGTTCGGGTTTGATTCAAGAGACTCTGATGACTCTAAATGATGCTATCTTTTTACAAGTCTTGATAACGGTACTTGTAATTGTGGTCATGATCTACAACTTAAGGACCTCTATTGTTATTTCCGTTTTAATGCCTTTGGGCGTGCTCATGGTTTTTATAGCTATGCGGTGGTTCGGGGTTGACGCTAATATCGTTGCTCTATCAGGTATAGCCATTGCGATTGGTGCTATGGTTGACCTAGGGGTAATACTAGCGGAAAATGTGATGAAGCACATGGAAGAATTTCCCGCCAAAGGGTTGTTTAAACAGATATATGAAGGAGCTAGTGAGGTGTCCTCAGCCATTGTTACTGCTGCATCAACGACCATTATTAGCTTTCTACCTGTTTTCACCTTGCAGGCTGCAGAGGGTAAGTTGTTTGGTCCCCTAGCGTATACAAAGACTTTTGCATTGGTAGCTGCGTTATTAATTACTTTAATTATCCTTCCTACATTCATTTATGTTTTGTTTCGTGTGCGGGTTAAAACAGTCCTATCTACTTTGATTGTCTATGGGCTTTTAGGAGCCTTAGGTATATATGCATTTTTGAAAGGATTATTATTTGTCGGTTTTTTACTCCTTGTATGGGCTATTATAGGCGTGGTGAAAATAAAAATGCAGAGCTCGATTGCGGCTTTACCCAAGTATTTGAGTTATATAGTGAATAAATGCGATATCATTGCCGTGCTAATTTATGTGATGTGGATTTTGGCTACCTATTGGACGCCGCTAGGTGTTACAGCTTCTATTTTCTATAATTTGTTGTTTGTAGGACTGTTGGTGGGACTTATTCTCTTATTCTTTGGATTAATTCGTTATTACTACACCCAGGTTCTGAATTGGTGTTTGGAAAATAAGATGCTGTTTTTAAGCCTTCCTGTTTTGCTGATAGCCTTAGGGTTGATTATCTGGCTGGGCTTCTCCCAAGTGTTTGGTTTTGTTGAAAAATCTGGAGATAGAATAGGGGTAAATATTCGAACCAATAAAGTATGGTCCAACTTGAGTCATACTTTTCCAGGGATAGGTAAAGAATTTATGCCTGCACTGGATGAAGGTAGCTTTTTGTTAATGCCAACTTCAATGCCTCATTCTGGGGTGGAATACAATCAACGCGTCTTAGCTCAATTAGATCAGCTCATTAGTAGTATTCCAGAGGTGGAAAACACAGTGGGTAAGCTGGGACGTGCAGAAACAGCTATGGATCCAGCGCCTGTTTCCATGTACGAAAATGTCATTAATTACAAAGCACAGTATATGCTGGATGAGTCCTTAGATCAACTTCGATTTAAGACCAATAAAAAGGGAGAGTTTATCTTGAGTTCAGGTGATACTCTAAATAACGACCGTGTGTTAGAGGAAGGATTAGTCTCACTTTTAATTATAGATGAAAATGGTAAGCCTTTTAGAAACTGGAGGTCGCATATTAAAAATAGCGATGACATCTGGCAGGAAATTGTTGATATAGCAAATATTCCTGGGGTAACTTCAGCGCCTAAGCTTCAGCCTATTGAAACGCGGTTAGTGATGCTTTCTACAGGTTTGGGAGCGCCTATGGGCATTAAAGTTTATGGACCAGATTTAGAATCTATAGAGCATTTTGGATTGGACTTGGAGCGTATTCTTAAAACCATTCCTTCGGTGAAACACGAGGCGGTGTTTGCTGAACGGGTCGTGGGGAAGCCCTACCTGCATTTGAAGATAGATAGGGAGGCCATAGCGAGATATGGATTGACAATAGACCAAGTTCAGCAAAGTATCGAGATGGGTATTGGTGGGTTGGAAGTGAGTAAAACGGTTGAAGGGCGACAGCGGTTTTCCATACGAGTTCGATATCCAAGAGAGCTAAGAAATAGTCCGGAAGATTTAGAGAATATTTTAGTCAGCAACGATAAAGGACAACAAATACCCCTTTCAAATCTTGTGGAGCTAAAATACCAACAAGGGCCCCAAGAAATAAAAAGTGAAGACACCTTTTTGGTTAGCTACGTTCTATTTGATAAGGGGGCTGGATTCTCCGAGATCAAGGTTGCGGATGATGTTAAAAAGACAATAGATAAAAAAATCGAAGAAGGGGAGGTATCCCTTCCTGCGGGGGTAAGCTACCAAATTGCTGGAAACTATGAAAATCAAGTCCGTTCACAAGAAAGATTGTCCTTTGTAGTTCCCATTGTGCTGGTGTTGGTGCTACTGATTCTTTACTTTCAGTTTAGATCGATACTTACAGCTTTGATGGTGTTTTCTGCAATTGCTTTGGCCTTTTGTGGTGGGTTCATCTTGTTATGGCTTTATGGGCAGAACTGGTTTGCAGATTTCTCCATCTTCTCCACCTCTATGAGAGAGTTGTTTCAAATGAAAACAATTCACCTTAGCGTTGCGGTTTGGGTAGGGTTTATCGCCTTATTCGGTTTGGCAACAGACGATGGTGTGATGATGGGTACGTACTTAGATCAATCGTTCAATAAGAAATCCCCTAAAAGTCTGAAAGAGCTTAGAGAACTTGTCATTTTTGCTGCTAATAAAAGAATTAGGCCTGCTGTAATGACTTCAGCCACCACAGTGATTGCACTCTTGCCAGTGTTGACATCCTCTGGTAGGGGTGCTGATATCATGATTCCAATGGCTATTCCTGCCTTTGGTGGAATGATTATGACTTGCGTGACTTATTATTTGTTACCGGTTCTGTACGCATTAAAAAAGGAAAAAGAATTTAAGAAAATAAATCATGAAGATTAAAATTATAGGGATAATACTCGTTATATGGAGTGTTGGTGTTTCTCAGGCTCAGAAGCTAGATTATTTTATTCAATCAGCATTAGAGAATCACCTTGTTATCCAGCAAAAAACTGCAGAGCTGGATGCTTTGAAATTTGTGAAAGATCAATCTTCACCCTGGTCCGATCTTAGTATAGATGGCGGTTATAATCTAGCGAAAAATGGGATGGAAAATTGGTCGATTAGCTTGATGCAAAGTGTCAGCCTATCGGGTGTGACTCGGGCGGAGAAGCAAGTCGCCGCCGAGGGAGAGAACGTCTCTTTTTGGGCGCTGAAGGATGTTCAAAAGCAGGTCGTTGTTGAGGTTTCAGAGCTCTATTATGAGCTTGCTGTAGTGCGGGAAGAAATTTCCTTGCAAGAGCAAAACTACCAGACTTATAGTGAGTTGGAGAAGTTAGCTCAAAATCAGGTCAGTAGCGGCAAAGGGAAGATGGTTGATGTTGTCCGTGCGCAAATCAATAAAAAAGAATCTGAAGCCGTTCGCAAAGTTCTTTTGGAGAAAGAGCAAGACCTCAAAGAACGATTTAACATCTTATTGGTGCGCCCGTCCAAGGCGGATATTGAGGTCGATCAGATTGACCTAGATAATACATTTCAAGGAGTCGATTTTGCAAACCATCCTCTCATGAAAGGTGCTGAAGCTAAAATAAAATACGTAGAAGCTCAAACCGAACTGGCAAAGAAGGTAGGTTCGCCAGTCTTGAGTTTTGGGGTGGAATATATGAATATGAATCCTATGATGGATGCTGCAAAGCATGAGGTTATGCCGATGGTGGGTGTTAGCTTACCTTTATTTCGTAAGAAATATAAAGCCCGCGTTAAGCAAAGCTTGAGCGACAGGTTAGCCGTGGAGAAGGAAAAGGATTGGCTAGCTAACCAACTCGAGAGGGAGCACCGCAAGTTGCAAAGTGACATCAAACAAAAGAACATTCAAGTTCAGTTCGCTAAGGAAAAAGTGGAGCAGCTTGAAGAGGCCAAAGAGTTGTTAATTGGCTATTACATAAGCAACGGTGAGAGCTTCGATGAGTTGATGCGTATTCAACAAGAAGTGTTATCGGTGAAAATGGATCAGCTGGAACTTAAACAGCAACTGCTTAGTTTGTCTCTGGCTTGGAATTATTTATTTAAAGAAATAGAAGGTTAAGCTAAAAATCATGAAAAAATTAGATAAAAAAAGCCTACGGCTAATAATTATAACCTTAGTGGTTGGTTTTTTCTTAGGATGGGTTTTTACTCGTAATTCATCCAGCGAGGCCACCTCAGTAGCCTCGACAGAAAGCGATGAAGAGGTCATTTACACCTGCTCTATGCACCCAGAGATTCGCCAATCGGAACCTGGAGATTGCCCTTTATGCGGGATGGATTTAACGCCATTACAAAACGAGGGAGAAAGCACCTTGCCTCCTAATGCCCTTCGTATGTCTGAAACAGCCATGCAGCTGGCTCAGGTACAAACCCAAGAGGTAGGGTTCGGAGGTGAGGAGCGTGAGGTTGCCCTCTCGGGTAAAGTTACCTTGAATGAAGAACGAGTATATTCGCAAGCTGTGCACATAGAAGGGCGTGTGGAGGAACTCGCAGTGAATTCTTTGGGGCAGTATGTTAAAAAAGGGCAGTTGGTGGCAAAAATATATTCTCCAGAACTTATTGCAGCTCAAAAAGAGCTGATTCAAGCTGCGGAACAATCCACATCTTTTCCACATCTTTTAGAAGCGGTGAAGCAGAAGCTTGCTCTTTGGAAGTTAACGCCTCAACAAATTGATGCTATTGTAGAGTCTAAGACCATCAAAGAGACAATGGAGGTGTATGCCGATCACAATGGTTATGTAGTTAGCAAGGAAGTTGAAAAAGGTGATTATTTACAGCAAGGGCAAAGTATATTTCAAATTGCTGATATGAGCCGGTTGTGGGTGGTTTTTGATGTCTTCGAAAAAGATGCGTTGGTAATACAGAGAGGCCAAAAGGTGCTATATAGCTTTGCCTCCTATCCGGGAAGAGAGTTTGAGGGTACTTTGGATATTATTGAACCAATCTTAAACCCCGACACTAGGACGTTAAGAGCAAGAATGGTAATTGCTAATTCCGATATGAAATGGCGACCAGAAATGCTTGTCAAAGGAAAGGTGATTCTCACAAACCTAGGTGGATCTAAGGATCTAATGGTTCCAAAATCTGCAGTAATGTGGACAGGGAAGCATTCTGTGGTTTATGTTAAGCACACCTCTGACGGGCATATTGGATTTGAGATGAGACCGGTTGTTTTAGGAGACTCTTACGGCAAGAACTATTTGGTTTTAGAAGGCTTAGATGCCGGTGAAGAGGTGGTGGTGAACGGTACGTTTAGCGTGGACGCTGCAGCACAACTCGCCAATAGACCAAGTATGATGAACCATACGCATCCAGCCACTCAGCGTATAGAAATCCCCGAGCTGGATTTCTCGGGAGCGGATGGCGACGTACTGAAAGGCCTTATGAGAGATTATCTTACTTTAAAGGATCACCTTGCCAGTGATCAGTACGAAGAGTCGTTTAAGGTGTTTAGCAATCTACATGCAAAGATTGTAGATGCAAAGAGAGCTTCTATATCTTCGGCCTTAAAAGGTGCTTTCGAAGAATTGCTAGCGCTCAAAGGGTTGACTAGTTCGGATATTAAATCGGCAGCGGATATCGAGAAGCTAAGAACATCGTTTCAGCCACTCTCAAATTTCTTTATTGGTATAGTCGCTAAAAATGGGACTCTCGGTCAACGCCTATATGTTCAGCACTGCCCTATGGCTTTTGATGATCAAGGCGCAGATTGGATCAGTACGGAATCCGAAATTTTCAATCCTTATTTTGGGTCGGCCATGCTAAGGTGCGGGGAAGTTACTCAGACCTTAGGTTAATTTAATTTGTTTACATTTATTGTTTAATAATAACTTTAATTTGATTTTTATGAAAAAGAATGTGTTTTTTAGCTTAGCGATTGCAGCTGCACTAGTGTCTTGTAATTCTGGAAGTGGAGATTCAGACCTAAGTGCAGATAGCGGTCAGCACGATACAGAGCATTTCAGCGAAAATGAAAATGCCCTTGAAACGGTTCAAATAGAAAAGTCGGATCAGATAAGCAATCTACTGGATTCTTATTTTGTTACAAAAGATGCATTGAAAGATGACAATGCTGAAGGTGCTAAGGAAGGAATAGCGCAGTTTGTGGTAAACCTAGATGAAGCTAAAGCGGACAATGTGCCAGCTGATCTTCTAACGAGCCTTGAGTCTAATAGTGAGGCGATTCAGCAAGGAGATATTGCGGTCCAGCGGGAGCATTTTGAGAAGTTAAGTCATGATATGAAAGAACTCGTTTTATTAGTAGGAGCTGATCGTGACGTTTATCAGCAATACTGTCCTATGTATAAAAATGACGAAGGAGGCATGTGGCTCAGCCAGCATGAAGATTTACTAAATCCTCTATTTGGTTCACAGATGTTGAAATGTGGGTTTAATCAAGAAAAACTAGCAGTACAGTAATTTTATAAAGCATTTGATTTATAATCTTTAGGGTGGCAAGGTAGCATGGTCTATTCTTCCACCCTATTTTTGTGGTTTGGTTTATTAGATTGTAGTGCTAGAGAGTCTTATGTGTAAACTCTGCCGGAAGTAGCCAAAGAAAAATATTTGCTTTGCATGGTGGGGCTTGTATCCACCTGTTTGTAAAAGGGAGGATTAGACTCTCCACGGATACAAACCTAACCTATGCTCTTTTGGCAGGTAGGTTTTTCGATTTTTAATAGCCTTGCAGGCTTAACGCGAATGGAAGAAAGTTTTAAGGATAGCTGGGTAAAGGTCATTCTTCCGTGCTTGAGGCGGCAGGTCGAGACACAATAACCTTATCTATCCTGTTTAAATCCATGTGAAAGATTTCAAATTTTAAAATTCCAAATTCGATGACTTCACCTTTTTTAGGAACCCTACCGAATAATGCGAACACCAAACCTCCTAAAGTGGTTGTGTTACGGAATTGAAATTCTTGCTCTTCGGTTAGTGGCATTTTAAGTTCCATGAAAAAATCGACTAATTGATAGCGACCGTCTACAATCAAAGAACCGTCTTCTCTTGGAATGATGCGTGGACTTTGATTATCTTTTTCTTCTCCTGTCACGGGGCCCATAAGATTTGAAACTATATCTTTTAAGGTGACAATTCCTTGAGGTGTACCGTATTCATCAACGACTACCCCTAGTTGTACTTTGGATTCTTTAATTTCGTCCAAAGCCTGATAAATTGAAGCGTTTTCGTTTACAAAAGGTGCCCATAAGCACAGCTTTTTTAGGTTGAGAGGTTCTCTTTTGACTATTTTGCTGAGTAGTGTTTTCGTCTTTACAACGCCGATAATGTTGTCAAATGTATCTTGATAGACGGGGAACTCTGTATGGTCGTTTTCAAGAACATAGTTTTCTATTTCCTCCAGGTCCATTTCTACATCTAAGGCATCCACATCGCTTCTGTGTTTCATCAGGTTGATAGCCCTTTTATCGCCCAAATATAAGAGCCTATCCATCATGTCGTACTCGTAATCTTCGATAACCCCACTGCTTACGCCCTCATCCATTAAGGCTTTGATTTCTTCTTCAGTAATATCTCGTTTACTGCTTTTAATTCCTATTAGACTTAATACGCCACTTGTTGATTTATCAAGAATCCATACAAACGGTTTAAATATTTTACTCAAAACCTGAATTGGTTTTGCGACCATCAAAGCATAGCGCTCAGGTATGGATAATCCTATCCTTTTGGGCAGGAGCTCTCCTAGAATGAGGTTTAAATAAGTGATGCACAACACCACAATGATGACACTCATGTGCCAGCTAAAAGGAGCTAAAAATGCTGATTTGGCTAGGACACTACTTAAGCTTTGGGTTAGTTCACCACTACTGAAAATACCAATTAATATACCAATCAGGGTGATTCCTATTTGTACTGTGGATAGAAATTGGTTAGGGTGATCCTTTAAGTCAAGTAAAAGGTTGTAGGATTTCTTCGCTTTGTTTGGTTTTGAGGACAATAATGATCTATTGCTTGAAACAATTGCTATTTCGGATGCGGATAAAAATCCATTGATTAAAATTAAAATGAATATTATTATTATTTCTGAAATCATAATCCTTATTAACAGTTGAAATTCATTAAAGCTGCTATGGTTTAATAAATATGGTCAAAGATACTGGATTTAAAATAAGGAAATTGTAAATATATGTGCAAACGATTGATTTAAAAGAAAATTTTTTCTTTTAAAGGGTATTGTTCATATTGCATAAACTTAATTTTCAAATAGATAATTTTGATGTCTGAACCCATAAAACACATAATAGAAAAGTTTGATGTCCAAGACGCAAATTGGTTAGCTGAACCGTTTGGAAGTGGGCACATTAACGACACATATAAGGTATACTGTTCTAGTGAACCCCAGATTTCCTATCTTTTACAAAGAGTCAATCATCATGTATTTAAAGATGTTGAAGGCCTTATGAGTAACCTTCAAATCGTATTGAAGCATTTGAAAGGTAAATATAGGGAGCGCGGAGAGGTCGATGTAGATAAAAAAACCTTGACTTTAATTCCTACAAAAGACGGGCAATCCTTCGTAAAAGACCAAGATGGTAATTACTGGAGAATGTTTATTCTTTTAGAGAATACCAGGTCTTACGATATCGTTGAGAACCAAGAGCAGGCATTTGCTGGTGGACAAGCCTTTGGAGAGTTTCAGGCCATGCTAGCTGATTTGGACGTGGAGGAGCTGATTGAGATCCTTCCGAATTTTCAC
>DXEZ01000252.1 GCA_019114715.1 Candidatus Sphingobacterium stercoripullorum
AATCAGAACCAAAACCCTTTATTAACTTCAGCCAAGGATGAGAACGCCATTTTACCAGGGGGTGCCCGGGCTACTGTTATTTTAGATGATGGTACTAAAATTAGCTTAGATTCACTTGCGGTAGACTCTACTATACTTTTAAATGGTTATGCTATTGTTAAAGATGAGAATGGGCTGCTCACCTACTCGCTAATTGACGGACAGCATAAGGATCAACAGGTGGTTTATAACACCATTGTAACGCCTAAAGGCGGGGAGTACAAGCTTAACCTGCCGGATGGTACAAGGATTTGGGTGAACGCTTCATCTAAAGTCAGGTATCCGCTGAACTTTGCTAAAGATAGCCGTGAGGTGCAGCTGGAAGGGGAAGCCTTTTTCGATGTCAAGCACATTAGAGAGGGCGAGCGTGATCTGCCATTTATAGTTTTCACAAATGGACAGAAGCTAGAAGTATTAGGTACTATCTTTAATATAAATAGTTATGGTGAGCAGGTAGAAACGACCCTTGTGGAAGGCGCAGTGAAGCTTAATTTTAAGGGCTTAGCACCGAGATACCTTGCGCCAAATGAGCAGTCTAGTTATAATGAGAAGGAGAATGTCGTTGAGGTTAGAGAGGTAGATCCTTATTACACCACCGCCTGGAAAAATCAGAAGTTCGCATTTGATGATGCCTCAATGTATGAGGTTATGGAAACGATAGCTAGGTGGTATGACGTAGAGGTTAGCTATGAGGGTGATTTTTCGGAGTCCTCTTTTAACGGAACTATCTCTAGGTATGAAGGTTTTGAAAATCTCCTCGAAATTATTGAGCTAACTGGAAAGGTGAAATTTAAAGTAAGTGGAAGGAGGGTAGTAGTTATGAACTGATGAGCTACTATAAAAAACTCAGAAGCGTTGAGACCGCTCCCGAGTTTCGTCTAATAGACCTTTTTGATTGAAAACTAATCTGTTAAACTATTTTCAACCGAATTACAAATGTATAAAAAAAATCGGATTAGGATACCTATACCTATACGTAGCCTAGTCAAATTAATTCCTTTATCGATGAAGTTATCATTGCTTCTACTCTTTGCAATCACCATTCAAGTGAATGCATATACCTATGGCCAAAAAATAACTTTACAAAAAAGCGATGTGAAGTTAGTAACTGTTTTAAAGGATATCCAAAAGCAGAGTGGCTATAATATTTTCTACGAGAAGTCGCTGTTCCCAGCTTCCCTAACGGTGGATGTCCACTCAGATAATCTTTCTGTTGAAGAGGTGCTATCTGAAATTCTCACGCCTCACAATCTAGACTTTAGGGTGATGGATAAAAACATTGTCCTTACTCAGGGGTCTAAGGTATCCCTTAATTCTAAAGGAAGTTCACCGGCTAATTTGCAGGAAACCAAAGTTACTGGCCGGGTTAAAAATGAAAGGGGTGAGCCTCTAGCGAATGTTACCATATCCTTAGAGAGTGCAAGTGGCGTAGTATCTACGGATTCCGAAGGAAGATTCACGATTGCGCTTGAAAATTTTCCTGCGGCTCTAACATTTCGTATGATAGGGTACGCCACGCAGACTATACATGTTTCTAGCTCTGCGCCACTAGAGGTGCAGATGGCCGAAGTTATTAGCCAAGTAGAGGAGGTCGTTGTAGTGGGCTATGGTACTCAAAAGAGGGAACTTGTAACTAGCGCCATTGGTAGCTTTAAAGTGAAGGATGAAGATGTCCGTCAGGTCGCTAGCCCAACTAGGTTACTAGAAGGTAAGGTGGCTGGGGTGAGCCTTTCGCTGGGCTCTGGAAACCTGGCCTCAGGAGAACGTGTTAGCATCAGGGGGATATCCTCCATTAGCGCAGGAAATACCCCGCTGTATGTAGTTGATGGTGTACCTATAAACTCATCGAATATGTCGCTTTTTGATTTCGGCGAAAACTACAGTCCCCTAGCGGCCTTGAACCACGCAGATATTGAGTCTATAGAAGTGTTGAAAGATGCTGCATCAGCTGCAATATACGGCTCGAGAGCTAGTAATGGCGTGATATTGATAACCACGAAGTCCGGTAAAGATGGGCTGTCCACTATTAGAGCGGATATAAATACGGGGTTTTCAACTTTTGCCAATAAAGATAAGCTCCAGCTTAGTAGCTCTGATGATTACATCCTTCAGTATAACGAGGGACAAGAAAACTATAACAAGCAGTACGGTTTAAGCGTTGGCGATGCCAATTATAAGATGCCGATTTCCAATCCCTTTGGAAATATGCCCGATACCGACTGGCTCGGGCTTATCGTGCAGCGGGGGTATTTTAAGAATATCAACACTTCTTTCTCTGTAGGGAGCCCAAAAACACAATACTATATGGGCGTGGGGTACACCGATCAAGAGGGTGTTATTAAAGACAACTCCATGAAAAAGTACAACCTCAACTCCAAGGTGTCCCATAAGTTCACCGATTGGCTGGAAGTGGGAAGTAATAATATTGGGAACTACATCCGAAACAACCAGGTGCCTGGCGCCAACCTTGGTTCGACAATAATCGCTCGGGCTATTGAGCAAAGACCTTTTGATAGGCCTTTTAAACCCAATGGCGATTATTACGTAGGAGGTACTGATGAGCTCATGCGCCACAACCCCATACAGATACTAAATGAGCAGGATGCCTATTTTAATAACTTCAGGTACCTCGGTACTTTCTATGGTAAGGTGGACTTTAGTGAGGACTTATCTTTTAAGTCTTCATTTAGCGCGGATATTGGCTATACCTACGACTATACTTATTACAATGAAAATCACCCTTATGGTACGGGCGTGGGGAGGTTGATCGATTACAATCGCCTGGTGCAAAACTACATTACTGAGCATGTCTTATCGTATAATAAATCCTTTGATAAGCTCTCTTTAGATGCTATTCTTGGACACTCGTTCCAAAAGCAGCATTATAGGACATCGAATATCGATGCTCGTGGGTTTCCGGCGCCCTCATTGGGAGTGGTTTCTGTAGCCTCGGATATTTTTAACGCTGGAGGGAGCCCCAGTGAGTATGCCATGGAGTCGTACTTTACCAGGGGAACCCTGTCGTATGATGACCGCTATATTATGACGGCCACATTAAGGGCAGACGGCTCATCGAAATTCAGCCCCGATAACCGCTGGGGTATTTTCCCTTCCCTTTCTTTCGGGTGGAACGTTTCGAGAGAAACATTTATGGAAGGTAGCGACCTGGACTTGAAGCTTAGGGCTAGCTACGGTAAAACCGGTAACCAAGAGGGTATTGGTAATTACGCCTACCAGGCGCTGATGTCTGGCGGGCAAAATTACGGGAATGCTAGCGGTATTTCCATATCAACTTTCGGGAATGAAGACCTCACCTGGGAGAAGGCGGACCAATACGATGTAGGCTTTGATATGTCCTTTTTCCAAAGGAAGCTGGATATTTCCTTTGATATGTACTATAAGAAAACTTCAGATCTACTCTACAGCCGGCCCATACACTCCACAACGGGGATGACGAGCATCATTAGCAATATCGGTTCGATGGAGAATAAAGGAGTTGAGCTGTCGATTAACTCGAATTTGAACTTTGGAGAGTTTATCTGGCAGTCGCAGTTTAATATTGCGCACAATAAAAATAAGATCCTTGCCCTTTTAGAGGACGATAAGCCGATCTCTATAGGTAGCAATAGAGCATTACAGGTGGGGCGGGATATTGGTGCTTTCTATCTATTTGAGATGCAAGGGCTCTACCAGTACGATGGTGAAGTCCCTCAGGCGCTATACGATCTTGGCGTTAGGGCGGGCGATGTACGCTGGAATGATGTAGATCAAAATAACATCATCAACGATAACGATAGGGTAGTCTTAGGGTCATCCAACCCGGATTTATTTGGAGGGTGGAACAACACCTTCAAATATAAGGGTGTGCAACTCGATGTGCTGATGACCTATATGTATGGAAATGATGTTTATGCCGCTTGGAAGGTAAACGGGATGGCCCGAATTGGCTACCGCTTTGCACAGCTCCAGGAGTATATCGATAACCGGTGGACAGGACCAGGTAGTACGAATGTATACCCACGTGCTATTGCTAGCGAGACGCATAACACGAGAAACTCAACCCGTTTTTTAGAAGATGGTTCATTTATAAGAATGCGGGCGCTGACGCTAAGCTATAATTTTTCAGCTCCTAAGTTTGGAAACTTTAAGTTCAATAACATTCGCGTGTTTGGTCAGATAGACAACGTCTTTTTATTGACCAAGTATTCTGGCTGGGACCCGGAGGTAAATACGAATTTAGACCCTCGGTTTTTTGGGGTTGATAATTTCAATAACCCCCAGCCGAGGACTTACAACCTAGGTGTTAACTTTAATTTTTAGAAAGGTAGAGTTTGATATGAAGAAAATATGTTTTTTTATACTTATCGCAGTAGCCTCATTGAGCTCTTGCTCCAAACAGCTGGACTTGTATTCCCACTCTGCGATGTCACCCGAATCGGTGACGGAAAATGATTTGCCCGCTTTACGCCTAGGGATGTATAACAACATGCAGAATGACCCAGGTGTGCATGCATTCATTCTCTTTGATTTATTAGGAGGAGATATTCATACGGCATCGGGTGCGCCGATTGACCTGATCAATTCCACCCTTACACCATTAGGGGGAATAGTCTCCAACGGATGGAACGGTTATTATGGAGCGCTATATCAGGTGAATAATGTTATTTCTATTTGTGAGACTATAGACTCCAATCCATCAAGAGACTTAACGCTAGGGGAGGCACATTACTTTCGTGCCCTCTTGTATTACGATTTGGTAACGCGCTGGGGAGGAGTACCCATCCTAAAGGAAAACACCTTAGAAAAAGCTGCTCGTAACTCTGAAGAGGAAGTGTGGCAGTTTATCGAAGATGAGCTCATGCTTTCTGAGCAGCTGCTGGGTGCCTCTGAAAGCTACTATTACGTTAGCCGCGATGCGGTAGAGGCCCTGCTTGCTAGGGTGTTGCTCTACCAAGGTAAGAAACAGGGAGCCTTGGAGCGCGCCGAAAGGCTAATCACCTCGGGTAAGTATAAGCTGGATGCTTTTGAGAAGATTTTCCGTAAGCAGGGGAACTCGGAAGTGATCTTTGCCTTTGAGAATCTATCGGAAGAGTCTCGGATAAACATTTCTGATTTGTTTTATAGCTATGCCCACCCCAATAAAGGGCAAGGCAACTATAGGCTCACTCAGCAAATTATCAATGCTTACGCTGCTGAGGATAAGCGTAGCGATATATCGTATATCAATATCGCCGGCACTTATTGCGTGAATAAATACCCAAGTGGGCAGACGGGTAAAGACCCTGTGATAATCTCCCGAATAGCTGAGATGTACCTAATCAGCGCCGAGGCGCAAGGTGTAAATGGTGGCCTTGAAAGGCTCAACCAACTTCGCAGCTACAGGGGGCTGCCCAGTCTAAGTATTTCTAGTGAAAAAGAATTCTTAGAGGCAGTTTTGGAGGAAAGAAGGCTTGAGCTACTAGGTGAGAACTTCAGGTATTACGATCTAGTGAGGCACAATATGGCCGAAGGGGTATTAGGCGTATTGCCTTTTCAAACTAAGTTGCCTATTCCAGGCAGGGAGTTACAATACAATGAAAACCTTGAACCTAATCCAGGTTATTAAAAGCTATAAATATGAAACTATATAGAACATTGAAATATATACACTTAATCACTCTTCTAACCGTCTTTTTAGGGCTATTCTCGTGCTCGAATAAAGACGCTCTTATTACTCCTTATGAAGAGTATGTGGCAAGCCCTAAAACTGAGGTGGGGCGAAAGTTAGTAGAAAACACCGATCTCATTGCTACCATCCATTCAGATTCTAGCTACAGCTTTGTACATGGCGTGGAAGGTACCGAGCTGAGTTACTTGTCAAGCACGGGGCTGGCCATGAAGATTTTTGTTTTTGAGGTAGACCTTAACGCTTC
>DXEZ01000253.1 GCA_019114715.1 Candidatus Sphingobacterium stercoripullorum
GATTTTTGAAGAGATTCCCGGAGGGCACCATTTTGACAGGATTGATACTAAGTTTGCCAAAGAAACACGCTTGCGTATGTATAGGTTTTTAGCCGACCATTTGAAGCCGAAAAAATCTTTTAAGAATGTAAAGGAACTGAATAACGCTAGCTATTTATTTCAGCAATAGGTTTAATGGATTGTAAATCGTTATGAGATGAAGGACAAGTACTGTTTAATTTACCAAGAGGATAATTTTTTTGAAAGTATTTATAAAGAGCTATACCATCCAATTTATGTATTTACATTGAAATATGTTATGTCTCCAAATCTAGCTCATGACCTCACCCAAGATGTGTTTTTGAAAGTCTGGGAAAGAAAAAATCGATTGAAGGATATGGAAAAGGTTAATAGTTATATCTATAGAATAGCAAAAAACCATACCTTAGATTACTTAAGAAAGGTAAAAACCTCTAAAGCGGCTCAAGCAGAGATTTTGGAGTTCTATAGCAGTCATGAGAACTACAAACCTATAGAAGCGAAAATTATTGAAGAGGAATATTTTGAGTTTATGGAACTCGTTTTAAAAGGGATGTCTTCTAGGAGAAAGCAAATATTTGTAATGTGCCGCGTGGAGGGAATGAGCTATAAGGAGGTTGCAGAAAATTTAGGAGTATCTAGAGATACCGTCAAATACCATATGGTGGAGTCTATGCGGATATTAAGGGGGAGATTCGTTAAACGTTTTAACTTCAAAGACAGTATCCAGTCCATATTTTAATCCTATAATTTGGGTAGATAATATGAAGGATGATAAAAATAAGAAGCTAGTTGAACAGTACTTGTCTAAAAAGGCGAGCAGGAAAGAGATTGATGAATTCTTTAGCTTATTAAACGATAACGATGAGGAGCTATTAAAGACTCTTAACGAAGCTATGGATAGGGACTTTAAAGAGCTCTCCCACGAGGAGGAAGGCCAGGAACATCTTTGCCCTTCCATCCATTCATTCTGGGTAAGGAGAAAGGGTCTACTATTAGCGGCTAGTATACTTATTTTTGCTGTATTCTCTTTTTACCTGTTAAAATTTCAAAGTAGCCCAGCTGACTTCAAAGAGGATGGTGATATTGTTTTCGTCAGTAAACCACCCGATGATGGTGAGTATATTGAGCTGATTTTACCTAGTGGAAAGTCTATCAATCTAGAGAGTGACACTACCGAATATCTTTCTTTTGGTGGTAAAGGTGAAAAAGGAGTGTACGACTTTTCCTCTAGTGAAGATAAAGAGAGTTCTAATGGCTTGGAGCAAGCCTACCAAACCATAAAAACGCCTGCTGGGAAAAGTATACGCCTGTTACTTCCTGATGGGAGTGAAGTTTGGTTAAATGCTTCCTCTATGGTGCGATTCCCTAGGCGCTTTGAAGGAGAGAGAAGGGAAGTGTTTGCCGAAGGGGAAGTATATTTTAAAGTTGAAAGAGATGTCGATCGCCCTTTTATAGTGAACTCTGACTTACAGTCTGTAAAGGTGTTGGGGACGGAGTTTAATATCGATTCCTATAACGATTCTGATGAAGTTAGGACGACGCTAGTGTCTGGGGAAATTGAAGTACTGACCGAAGGAGAAAATCTGGGAGTATCCCCAGGCGTGCAAGCTGTTTTAAACAAGAAAAACCTAAAAATCCAGTCGAGAAAGGTAGATATAACAGATGTCACCGCTTGGAAGGATGGATTCTTTCGATTCAATAACATAGACATTAAAACGATTATGAAGCAAATATCCAGGTGGTATGGCATTAACGTGAAGTTCCAAGGTGCTGTTTCTGATGATTTGTTTATGGGTAGATTCGCTAGAAATAAATCTATTGAAGAATTTGTGGAATTCCTTAAAAAAGCTAAAATAAATGCTGAATATTCAGATAATACCCTGATAGTGAAAAAATAGTTTACCCTGAATCATCCTTAATTCGTTATATAAATAAGAAACGAAGGAAAGCTGACGCTTTTTAGTAGTTTTTTAAATAAAGCTAACCCTTTTCAAAATTCTATTGATTAGGCTTTAGAAAACAATTATAAAACGATACCTGATGAGGATTTTATTTCGAAAGAGGCTTTTATCATTTCTCCTACTTGTAAGCTTTGTGCAAGTGTATGGGTTTTCTTTTTCTCAAAAAGTGACCATAATCGGTGAAGATCTGCATGTGGAGGATGTCTTTAAGCAAATTGAAAAACAAAGTGATATTTCCTTTTTATACCGCGTAAAAGATGTTGAACACTTGCCAAAAAAGTCTTTTAACCTAAAGGATGTTACTATTAAAAGTGTTTTAGATAGGTTGTTTGGAGACTATGACTTTCAAATAGAGTATACCGATGATAACTACATAATTATCAATAAGCCTGTCCGGCAATCTCGGGAGATTATTGAGAAAAATAAAAATGCAACAAACAATGTCCAGCAAGATGTTAAAGGAAAGGTTGTTGATAAGGATTCTGGGCAACCCTTGGTGGGTGCGAGCGTTTTTATAAAAGGGACCTCTAAAGGGACCTTGACAAACGATCAAGGAGAGTTTGAACTGCCAGATGTTGAAATAGGAACTGTGCTATTATTTGCTTACACCGGCTTCCAAAGACAGGAAGTTAAGGTTGTAAGTCATTCCTTTTTAAATATTCAACTGGAATCTGACGTTGGAAATATCGATGAGGTAGTAATTACAGGCTATCAGACTATAGACAAGCGTACCTTTACCGGCTCGGTGGGGAAGGTAGAACCTGAAAATTTAGCGACAGCAGGCTTCTCAGATGTCGGAAAATCTCTGCAGGGAATGGTCGCGGGTGTTGCGGTTGAAAATACAAGCGGTACTTTTGGCACTAAATCTAAAATTAGAATTCGAGGCAACTCCTCCATTAGTGGTAACCAAGAGCCGCTGTGGGTGATAGATGGCGTGGTGTTGGATGATCCGGTAAATGTAAACCCCAATCAGCTGTACTCTGGCGATGCTGCGACTATGCTGAGCTCTGCTATCTCTGGAATCAACCCCGATGATATTGAAGATATTCAAATTTTAAAAGACGCTTCAGCTACCGCTATGTACGGTACTCAAGCTGTAAACGGCGTGATAGTAGTAACTACCAAAAAAGGTCGAGTTGGAGAAACGTCTATCAGCTATAAGAACAACTTTACTTTGGGTATAAAGCCTACGATTCAAAGCTTTAATGTGATGAACTCGAAAGAACGTATGGAATTTTCTGAGGAGCTATACGATAAAAATTTAGTGGACTTCACTAATATGAATCAAACTTACGGAGCCTTTGGAAAGCTACAACATGAACTGTCGCGTAAAAACATCACCTGGAATGAATATTATGATGAAATACAACGTGTAAAAACGTATAATACGGATT
>DXEZ01000254.1 GCA_019114715.1 Candidatus Sphingobacterium stercoripullorum
GATTAACTTCATTATTACCATTTAGCAGCCTTTGAAAAACATTCATTATGGAGTTTGCAGTGCATGTATTTTCTTTAGTGTTTTTCTCCATTAGAAATCTATTCAATGAGATATTTTGAAAATTTTGTTGGGGAAGGAGTTAATATTATCTAAGTGGTAATAACTTAGCAGAGCATTAGTAGCACTATTGTCAGATAAGGATAACATTAGATCTATTAAGTCCCTGATCTTCCAGGTTTTAATACTTAATCTATTAATAATTCCCGCACCACCAACAACATTCTTAATAGAGAGAGTAATCTCATTATTAATTGTCTGAGGTTTAACTTCTTGAATATATAGAGCAATTGCAAGTTTTATTAAGGATGCAGACTTGTAAGTGGTATTAGCGAGTGAATTTTCAAAAATAGATTTACCATTTTTATAAATAGTAATGGCAGTTTTCCAAGGTTTATTTTCAATTTGTTCTTGAATTTTAGCTATTTGTTCCATATTTAATCCTTAAGTATGATTTCATTTTTCTTGATTTCTAGGTATTTATTTAGGTCAGGATCTTGGGTAGCCATAAAAATAGAATCCAAATCAATAAACTTTACATTTTTGTTTGCAACTGCAAAGGCAGCAGCTGCTGCAATACTTTCAACAGGCTCAATCATACAGCCAACCATTGTTCTGATACCACAACTTTGTGCTAAATCGTTGATTTTTATAGCTTCTGATAAGCCACCAGTTTTCATTAATTTAATATTGATATAATCACAAGCATGATTGTTAATTAAATTAATTGCATTCTTATATGAAGCTACACTTTCATCAGCCATAATAGGGTAAGGTGATAGCTCAGTAAGCCGTATTAAATCAGAGATTGCATCTTTTAAAACGGGCTGTTCAATAAAATCAATATTTAAATTATCCCGTGCCCATATTCTGCCAGCTTTTAATGTATCTTTATAAGTCCAGGCTTGATTGCAATCAATACGTAAGGCAATATTTGGTCCAATAGCATCACTAATTTTTTTTATGGTCTTAATATCGTGATTAACTGAATTATTGCCAAGTTTAATCTTTATAGAAGTAAAACCGTCGTTTACTAATTTTTGAGCTTCAGAAATCATATGATTATCTGACCCAATGCTAATCGTATAATCAGTTTTTAACGTACCTTTATTGCTTCCTAATAGATTAACTAGAGATTCTCCATTTTCTTTGGCTTTTAGTTGAAATAAAGCAATTTCTACTGCAGCTTTAGCAGCTGTATTGTAAACTATGCAAGTTTTAACTGTATTTAAAATACTATTCCAATTTTTAAAATCTCGGTTAAGAAGAGCTGGCTGAAGCACTTGTTTGACTACATTTAAAGAGCCATCTAATGTATCGCCGGTAACTTTTTCATTAGGAGTTGCTGTTCCGATACCTATTTGTCCGTCACTTAATTTGATAGTAACTTTAAGTCCTTGAATTTTGGTAACCTTATGTAGAGCGGTAATAAATGGTTGCTTTAAGGGGACTGTTTTAAAACCACAATCAATATCCGTAATATATGTACTCATTTTCTAACTGCTTCCTTCTCATTAAAGAAAATAGATAAAGTTTTTCGTCTTTCTTTTATCCATGCTGAGTTACTACGTGTTGGATATATACGATTAGTTAAGCATATGTAGGCTTCTTTATTATCCAAATCTAAAGCAATAGATGTTCCGGTAAATCCAGAATGCCAAAACATATTTTTGTGATATTCCCACAGTTTCCAGCCTAAAGTACGATCGTTCTGTCTATATAATGGATTTTTTAATAATGTGTACATTAAAGAAGGAAATACCTGTACATCTTTATATTTACCTCCATTAAGAAATACATTAGCAAACTGTGTTAAGTCATCTAAGGTAGAAAATAACCCAGCATGTCCACTTATACCGTCTAATAGATAAGCCTTATAATCATGGACTTTTCCTTGGATGATTCCCCCACGGTCTTTTTGATATTCGGTAGGTACAAATTGAGACAGAGCTATATGAGTAGGTGAATAGAAGGTACTTATCATATCTAACGGTTGAAAAACATTTTTTTCTAAGTCGCTATTTAGTGAAACGTGATCTATTTTTTCAATAATCCATCCAAGCAAAATGAAATTTAAATCAGAATAAAGGGTTTGGCTTTCTGGTGTATATATTAGGGGAGCATTTTTAATTTTTTGTATTAATTCTTGCTTATTCATGGTGTGAACATTATCAAAATCAGGTTGTAGTCCGCTGTTATGCAACAATAAATTCTTGATTGTAATCTTTGAATAGGGAACATTTAATATGTAATCCCCAACTTCACTGTTAAGAGAAAGTTTGTGTGCTGCTATTAGTTGAAAAATCCTTGTTGTCGTTCCGATTACTTTTGTAACAGATGCTAAGTCATAAAGCATTCCGGATGATAAAGGAATATGGTTAGAATTATTTCCTTGAAATCCTACATATGTTCTTAAATTTACATTTTTTCCAATTAAACTGTAGGATGCTCCATAGATATCTTGGTTTTGTATAGCTGTATTTATGGTAGCTACAATTTTATTAATTGTATTTTCCTGCATAATAAGCCTTCTATTTTTCAATATAAGTCATAATTGAAGAATCTGGTTCGTTTGGAACCATCTGAGCAGTGATGTGTATTCCTTTGTTAATTAAATCTTTTATTATTTCTATATCTTTAGGAGTAACATTTACTGATTTTTTTATTTGAGTGGATCCATCTTTAGCTGAGATATTACCTACATTAAATTCTTGTAGTTTAACGCCACCATTTATTATGGCCGCCATATCAGGGATGTTACGAGTAATTAAAAACACATTGTCCTCACCATACTTATTGTTTTTTAGGTTATCTATAGTTCGTTGAATAGAACATATACTTAATTTGATTCCTGCAGGTTTTGCTAATTTTAGTCCTTCTATTTTTAAATCATCTTTAACAACTTCATCGTTAGCAACTAATATTCGATTGGCACCTACCACATTTGTCCAAACCATTGCTACTTGTCCGTGAATCATTCTCTCGTCAACACGTGCTGCACAAATACTCATTTATTTCACCTTCTTAGAAGATACTACCAATCCAATTACAAATAGGTTGTAGATTACCTAAAATCATTCCTAAACCTATTAATACAAATATCAATCTAGTTGAATTCATATGTTTTTTACCTAGAATCCAGTACGAAAATAGAGCTATAGCAAGGGGTAATAACGCTGGCATTATTTTATCAAGCATGCTTTGAACGGACATAGTTACCTTTCCTACTTTATAAGTTAAGTCTACTTTATAGTTAATTAGAGCTGGGATCATTCCTCCGACAACAGTTAATCCTAAAATTGAAGCTCCTTCGGTAAGCATATTCATTTTATCTGAGAAAGCAAATGCCAATTTTTGTCCCTGTGCTAACCCAATATTAAAGAACTTCCATCTTACCCAAGTTATTGCTAAACATCCGATCACCGGAATTAAAAGCCCTAATGGTTGGCCTGATAAAGCTAAGTAAGCAGTAATAGAGTAAATTATGGCATTATAAATAGCTACAAAGACCGTATCACCAACACCTGCGAATGGTCCCATTAACCCAGTTTTTAAACCGGCAATTGCTTTTTCGTTATCGTCATTCATGCCTAACTCATCTTGAAGAGCTATATCAGCACCTACAATTAAATGTGACATTTGAGGAGTAGTATTAAAAAATTCCATTTCAAGCTTGAGTGCTTGTTTCATTTTATCTGAGAAAGCAAATGCCAATTTTTGTCCCTGTG
>DXEZ01000255.1 GCA_019114715.1 Candidatus Sphingobacterium stercoripullorum
GTTCTTTTCTTTACCGTCTGTATCAAAGAAGTTTACGTCAAACTTTTCTTTTGATAAATCTATTCCATATACTTGCATAAATAAGTTATTTATGCTCCGCATTGAGTGGCTAACATCGTGATAATGGGTTCTTCCCTAAATACTCCCTGGCTTTGACTCAATAAATCTGCTGTCCTTAATATTAAACTTAGGTTCTCCTTATTGTGTTATTAAAGTTAGGGCAGCAGATGGAGCTTATTTATACCAAAAATAATATTTCACGATCTATTCTTTTTACTTGTCTTTATTTTTCTAAGTACAAACTAACGATGTGTTAATTTCTGTTAAAACACTATGAAAATAAGCTCAAAATCTTGTATTTTTCTATTTTAGCGGTATAAATCAAGTTTGACTGTGAAAAAGAAAAACAATTACTTCCTTATAATAACTTTGTTGGTGAATATTCTTACTGTTATTGCTTGTAGCAATGCAGAGAAAAAACAACAAAAGGTAGTTCAAAAAGCAATAAATCGCGATAGTTTAGCCCTTATTTATAATGTCGATGAGGGGGATTCTGTGATCCATGAAATCATGCTTCGTTTACACGAGCGCTCTGGTTTTAATGGAAATGTGCTTGTTGCTAAAAAGGGAAAAATACTTTATCAAAATACTTTTGGTTGGGCAGATTACTTAATGCGTGATAGTTTGAAGATAGATTCGCGATTTGAATTAGCTTCTGCCTCTAAGCCATTCACAGCGATGGGGATCATGAAACTGGTTGAAAAAGGTAAACTTCGCCTTGATCAGACTGTTAATGACTTTTATCCGGAGTTTCCATACCCTGAAGTAACAATAAGGCAGCTGTTGTCGCACCGTTCGGGGCTGCCTGATTATATTTATTTCTTAGATGGTATTTGGGAGGATAAGAAAGTAGGAGTAACCAACCAGGAGGCTATGCGTTTACTCATAGAGCATAAGCCTATGCGTTACGGCGTCCCAGATGGAAAGCATTTTTATAATAACACTAATTTTATGGTGTTAGCATCCATCATTGAAAAAGTAACGGAGCAAGACTTTGCAGTGTATATGCAAGATGAGATTTTTCAGCCTGCGGGAATGAAAAACACAGCCTTTTTATCGAAATCTGTATATGATAAAATTCCAACAGATGTAATTGGGCATGATAAAATTTGGCGTCGATCGGTTGTTCAAAATTTTTTGGATGGACCATTAGGGGATAAAGGGATGTACAGTACGGTTCAAGATTTGTATTTGTTTGACATAGCCTTGCGAGATGGTAGAGTGGTAAATCCAGCCTTGGCGGACTCTACTTATGTTGAAAGAACAGGGAAGCTGGATAGAAGCCTCTTTGGTTATGGCTATGGATGGAGGTTGTTTGAGTACCCCGATAATCCGATTGTCTATCATACAGGCTGGTGGCACGGGTTTAAAAGTTTGTATGTCCGTGATTTAAACAATGAAATTACTATTGTATTGCTGACCAATATGGCAAATAATAGCCTAAATAATCTTGATAAACTTTATGAGTACCTAGAGATGCCTGTTCTCCGAAAGGGCGTTTATAATTCCAACGGACAAAGGATTAAGTAGCGTGAAAATTTGAAGGAGGAAAGTGTTATCATAGCATTCCAGATTCTTTGAATAGCGGTGTTCTCCCTTCGATAAATTCTATCCTTTCCTTTTGTAGGGTTAAACCAAATTATTAAAGTCTTTTACTTTATACGTTGTAGGCGTAAATATTTTTGTATATTAGTGTTGTTAGCAACGACTTGTAAAGCCTGGTTGAATAAATTTATTGCACCAAAGGCGTAGGATTATTCTTGCGTTTTTAATGATAAAAGATAGCGGCTTTTAGTTGCAGTCCTTTTTTAAATGAGCCTTTGTGTACTCTTCATTCTGCCAACTAAATAGGTGGATGAGTCAGTTGTTTTTTTGTTAAGTACAAATAAAACTCTTGTGGATAAAATTAGTGTAATCGGAAGCGGTTCGTGGGCAACCGCACTTGTAAAGATTTTCACAGAAAATAAATGTAAAGTTAACTGGTATGTGCGGCGTTCACATGTTGCCAAGCAAATCAATGAGTCCGGACGGAATCCAAACTATATTTCTTATTTGACCTTAGATATTGATTATTTAGAGGCTAGTTCGAACCTTGAGGAGGTAGTCAGTAGTAGTGATTACGTTCTTTTTGCCCTGCCTAGTGCTTTTGTTGCAGACCTTGTTGGAAGGCTCGATCCGGAGATATTTAAAACCAAAAAAATTTTGGTTAGCATTAAAGGTATGGTTAGTAAGACCAATCAAACGCCTTTAGCGTTTATTGTTGATCAATTAAAGCTTACCCCTGAAGATGCTATTGTTCTTGGCGGTCCATGTCATGCGGAAGAAATTGCGCAGAGTCGTAAAACTTATATGACAATAGCAGGGAAAGATACTCAGTTAATTGAGGAGGTTCTCCCTAGTTTTCAATCGACTTATATTCAATTGCAAAAAAGCGGAGATATTTGGGGGATAGAGTATGCGGCTATCTATAAGAATGTTGTAGGGGTTGCCTGTGGGATAGCCAAGGGGTTGAATTATGGAGATAATTTCCAAGCAGTTTTAGTTGCTAATGCTATTGAAGAATTGACTAAGCTTTTGGATTTATTGAGCGCTCCAGAACAGACGCTTAATTCATCGTCTTATTTAGGGGATCTATTGGTTACTGGCTACTCCAACTTAAGTAGAAATAGAACCTTTGGTGAGTTAATTGGCAGGGGATACAATACGCCAGATGCGGAGAGGGCAATGAGTATGGTTGCAGAAGGCTATTATGCCGTAAAAGGGCTGTACCCACTTATTGAGGAAGATATAAATGACTTTCCAATCCTCTCTACGGTTTATAGGATAATTTATAATAATATTTCACCTTTTACTGAATTTAAACTTTTAGAAAAAAAATTAAGATAACTTTTAATCAAATGATGTTATTAGCTACAGATTTAGACGGTACATTTTTAGGCGGTAAACAAATTGATAAGCTACGACTCTATCGGCATATACAACAACGGCAGGATATTCGACTTGCTTATGTGACAGGAAGAGGCTTAGAATCGGTATTGCCCTTATTAAATGATCAAATAGTAGCACAACCAGACTATATAATTTGTGACGTAGGGGCTACGGTGGTAAATGGTAGGACTTTAGAGCCTATTTTGAGTATACAGTCAGAGATTGAAGCAAAATGGACAGATATTCACGTTTTAAAAGAGAGGCTCTCTGAAATTTCTGGATTGAAGTTTCAAGAAGTGCCTCAGCAAAGAAGATGTTCTTTTTATTATAATGAAGAGACTGACCTAAATAAGCTAAGGGAGATTGCCGAAGAGTACAATTGTGATTTAATTACATCTTTAGACACCTACGTGGACTTCATGCCTAAAGGTGTAAATAAAGGATCTACTCTAAAGAAATTAGTTGAATATTTAAGTGTTGAGGAGTCAAAGATCTTAGTTGCTGGTGATACCATGAATGATTTGGCGCTGTATGAAACCGGCTACAAGGGCGTAGTTGTAGGTGCTTCTGAGCCGGAGCTTATTGCCTCCACAAAAGATATGGAAAATGTTTATCAAGCCGAGAAAACTGGTGCTGGCGGTATTTTGGAGGCTATCTCACATTTCCCTGAATTCAATGAATTTAGAAGTGTCGAGGAGGATAAGAAGAAAGTTAAAAAACAGAAAAGTAAAAATCAGCTATTGATGGTATATCACCGCCTACCTTTTGAAAAGAAGATAGTGGGTGATCAGGTGCTTCGTGTTGCTCCTCAAAGTCCAAATGGAATTATCCCATCACTTCTGGGCTTTTTCGAAAATGGTCGATCCGGTGTTTGGATTGGCCAAGAGGAGGTTCAAAGTGGCCACCCTGATTCTATTTCTAACCAGTACATAGATCAAGAGAAATACCCCAATTTAACGGCATCAACGATTGCCCTCTCCAAGGCGGATGTGGATCGTTTTTACAGGAAGTTTTCCAAGGAAGCCTTTTGGCCAGTTATATTCTCATTTGTTGATAAAGCTAAATTCAACCATCAAGACTGGGAACATTACTTATCTATTAATAAGTTGTTTGCCGAGCGGGTTGCAAGAGAGGCGGATATTGGGGCTTATGTCTGGATTCATGAATATAATTTATGGATGGTACCGGCTTATTTAAAAGCGATCCGTCCAGATTTGAAATTAGCATTTTTCCACCACACTTCCTTTCCGCCAGCTGATATCTTCAATATCATTCCTTGGCGCAAGGAGATAATTGGAAGTTTATTGTTGTGTGATTTTATTAGCTTCCATATTCCACGTTATGTAGAGAACTTCATGGACGTTTTAAGAAGCCATACGCCATTTAAAGTGGTGAAAAGGATCAATGCTGCTAAGCAATTTTTGACATACAGTACTGCTTTAGGAGTGGATAAAATGACTAAAGTTATTGAGGTGGGTGGAAGGAAGATTACCTTGGGTGCGCAGCCAGTTGGAGTCAACATAAAGCACATAAAAAAGATATTGAAAAAAGAAAGTATCCAAGGGCTAATTGAAAAACGCAAGTCTCTAATTCAGGATAAAAAAATAATCCTTTCGGTTGAGCGCTTGGACTACGTCAAGGGACCACTTGAAAAAATTAAAGCCTTTGGTGAGTTCTTAGAAGAATATCCAGAGTATCAAGGGAAAATTGAGTTGATCAATATATGTACGCCTCCCTCCCCTGGAATGACCATCTACGAAGAGATTCAAAAAGAGATTGAGCAGGCCGTTGGTGAGGTGAATGGGCGTTATGCAAACTTACAGTGGACTCCTATCCATTACTTCTTTAGGTCTGTTCCTTTTGAAGAAGTTATAGCCTACTATGCACTTTCTGATATTGCATGGATTACACCATTAAGAGATGGTTTAAATTTGGTCGCCAAAGAATATGTAGGGGTGCAAGGGATATTGAAAAAAGACGGTGTGCTAATTATTTCGGAGTTCGCTGGGGCATCGGTTGAATTATCTTACGCCTTATTGACGAATCCTTATGACTCTAAGAGTTTAAAAGAAACTTTACTGCAAGCCTTGGTTATGGACCCAGAGGAAAAAAGCCTCCATATGCAACGGTTATTTGAAACAGTTAAGTATTACGATATAGGGTATTGGGGAAAAGATTTTATGAAAGAGTTTAATAAAGCAGCTAATTAGTTAGAAAAAAATAGCAAGCTCTTCTTAAAATTAGTTAACTTGAGGAAGTGAAATAATATGAATTTATGAAAGTCCAAGAACCCAAAAAAACCATGATCATTGGAGCGAGTGCAAATTCCACTCGTTACTCATACTTAGTAGCAAATAAGCTTGTTAGAAAAGGATATGAAATTGTAAATATAGGTAGGGGAGAAGGGAAAGTGGGCGGAGTTCCTATTGAAGGTATGGATAAAACTTACGATGATATTCATACCATTACTATATATGTATCACCATCTAATCAGCCTATTTATGAAGACTACATTTTAAAAACCAATCCGAAAAGGATAATTTTTAATCCTGGTGCGGAAAATGAAAGCTTAAGTGAAAAAGCTAAACAAAAAGGAATAGAAACTATTGATGCTTGCACATTAGTAATGTTAAATACAGGACAGTTTTAACCACGACTAGCAAGGCATGCTAATGAGGAACATCTAACTTTGGGATTGTTCCTCATTAAAATCACTAGATAACGGTGGTGATATTACAACTTTCCAACTGACATAAACCTTAGGTTTACATTCTTTCTATTTAAATTATGACCATTTTGATTTATTAGGTCCAAAAAACGTCATAAACCCTTTTTTTTAAGCAAATTTTAAAAAAGTTTATCAAAATAATTCGCTAACTGTTTGATAGTTATAAAATTATTTTTACCTTTGCAGTCCCTTTGTGGGAAAAGTATGTCTTGAGCGAAGCCCTACTGCTTCGATGGACGTTTGTAAAATTTATTAAATTAAACATGTCAGGAATTATTGGAAAAAAAGTAGGAATGACCAGTCTATTTGACGAAGAAGGGAACAATATCCCTTGTACAGTTATTCAGGCTGGACCGTGCGTGGTTACGCAGATACGTACGGTTGAGAAGGATGGTTACGAAGCTTTGCAGCTGGGTTACGATGATGTAAGGGAAAAGAACGTGACTGCTCCTTTGAATGGACACTTCAAGAAAGTTGGGGTGAGTCCTAAGCGTAAGTTAGTGGAGTTTAAGGAATTTCAAGAGGAGAAGCAACTTGGAGACGTTATTGACGTTTCAATCTTTGAAGAAGGAGAATACGTTGACGTAGTCGGAACTTCTAAAGGTAAAGGTTTCCAAGGTGTCGTTAGAAGACACGGATTCGCTGGATCTGCCAATTCACATGGTCAATCTGCAGTACTTAGGTCGGGAGGATCTATAGGTGCAGCATCTACACCAGGTCGTATCTTTAAAGGAAAGCGTATGGCTGGTCGTATGGGTGGAGATCGCGTAAAGGTTCAGAATCTTCGTGTTTTGAAAATTTATCCTGAGAAAAACCTACTAGTAGTGAGTGGTTCCATTCCTGGAGCCAGAGGTTCTTATGTAATTATAGACAAATAGAAAAATGGAAATCAAAGTAGTTAATGTATCAGGCGAGGAAACAGGTGCCAAGGTGCAACTTCCTGAATCGATTTTTGGTATAGAACCAAATGACCACGCTATCTATTTGGATGTAAAGCAGTTTTTGGCGAATCAACGTCAAGGAACACATAAGACCAAGCAACGTAATGAAGTCAAAGGTTCGTCCCGTAAATTGCGTAAACAAAAAGGTTCAGGTGCTGCTCGTGTAGGTTCTATTCGTAACCCTCTTTTCCGTGGAGGAGGAAGAGTGTTTGGTCCACAACCTCGTAATTATGGCTTTAAGTTGAATAAAAAACTTAAGCAATTAGCGCGTAAATCAGCCTTTACTTATAAGGCGATTGAGAACAGCATTGTTGTGATCGATGAAGTTAATTTTGAGTCAATCAAAACAAAGAATTACATCAACTTGATCAATTCTTTAAAGTTAACAAACGAGAAGACTTTGTTAGTTCTGCCAGAGAATAATAAAAATGTTTATTTGTCAAGCAGAAACCTTCAGAAGACTAAGGTTACTACAGCAAGTCAAGTGTGTACTTATGACATCTTAAATGCTGGAAAACTTTTATTGACTGCAGATTCTGTTAAAAAATTGGAGGAGGCATTCGCTAAATAGTTATGGAAGTTATTAAGAGACCTATATTGACAGAAAAAGCTTCAGATCTTACCGAGGGATTAAACCGTTATGTATTTGAAGTGGATCTGCGTGCGAATAAAATCGAAGTAAGAAAAGCTGTTGAAGAAATGTTCAATGTGACCGTTGTGTCTGTGAACACTTCAGTTGTAGCGGGGCAATCAAAAACTCGTTATACAAAATCAGGTTTTGTTACTGGTAAAACACAGAAGTATAAAAAGGCCGTCGTAACAATTAAAGACGGTGAAACTATTGATGTTTACAGCGTTATTTAAGTAAAATGGGATTAAAAAGATTTAAGCCAGTTACGCCCGGAACTAGATTCAGAGTTGGTCTAGATTATTCTGAAATTACTACTAACGAACCAGAAAAGTCGTTATTAGCTAAAATCAAGAAATCAGGTGGACGTAACCGTGCTGGAAAAATGACAGTGCGCAACATTGGTGGAGGTCATAAAAGATCTTACCGTGTTATTGATTTCAAGCGCAACAAATTTGATGTGCCTGCAAAGGTTGCAACTATTGAGTATGACCCGAATCGTAGTGCGTTTATCGCGTTATTAAACTACGTCGATGGGGAGAAAAGATATATCATTGCGCCTGCTGGTTTACAAGTAGGTATGACAGTGGTAGCTGGTGAGAAGGTAGCTCCAGAAGTGGGGAATGCACTTCCTTTATCGGCTATACCACTAGGTTCTATTGTTCATAACATTGAACTAAATCCTGGTCAAGGGGGAACTTTAGCACGTTCTGCTGGTACGTATGCACAGCTTACTGCCAGAGACGGGAAGTATGCTATTGTTAAGCTTCCTTCGGGAGAGACTAGAATGATTCTAGCAACTTGTATGGCTACAATCGGATCGGTATCTAACCACGAACACTTCAACCAAGTTTTAGGTAAAGCTGGTAGAAAACGTTGGTTAGGACGCAGACCACGAGTAAGAGGAGTTGCTATGAACCCAATCGATCACCCAATGGGTGGTGGTGAAGGTCGTGCATCTGGAGGCCACCCTCGTTCACGTAAGGGATTATTGGCTAATGGATACAAGACTCGTTCTAAGAAGAAAAGTTCAAATCGTTACATAATTGAGAGAAGGAAGAAATAATGGCTCGTTCAATTAAAAAAGGACCTTATATAGATCATAATTTGGAGAGAAAAGTTCTTTCCATGAATGAAAATAATAAAAAATCGGTGATTAAAACCTGGTCTAGAAGATCAATGGTTTCACCAGATTTTGTTGGACACACTTTCGCTGTACATAACGGGAACAAATTCATTCCTGTATATGTTACCGAAAACATGGTTGGACATAAGCTTGGAGAATTTGCGCCTACGCGTACATTCAAAGGCCACGCTGCTAAGAAATAATAAGCGCTATGGAAGAGACAACTAAAAAATTAAAGAAGTCTTTGCGAGTAAAAGCTCGTAAAGAAGCACAAAAAGCACAAGTTGGAGGGCCTTCTACAGCAAGTCTTAGAAACTTTAGAGGCTCTGCTCGTAAAACTCGCTTAGTTGCGGACTTAGTTCGTGGTAAAAAAGTGGATGAAGCACTATTTATTTTGCGTTATTCAAACAAGCGTGTTTCTAGCGACTTAGAGAAGCTTTTGCTTTCAGCAATTAACAATTGGGAAGCTAAAAATGAAGGTGCATCTGTTGAAGATAGTGCTCTTTATGTCAAGCGTATTTCTGTAGATGATGGACGTATTTTAAGAAGAATGCGCCCTGCTGCACAAGGACGTGGTCACATAATTCGTAAGCGAACCAATCATGTTACAGTGATTATTGATAGTTTAAAAAACGGAATTAACTAATTTATTGAGAAATGGGACAAAAAGCAAATCCAATAGGAACTAGATTAGGTATCATCCGCGGATGGGACTCTAATTGGTATGGTGGGAAAGACTATTCTGATAAATTAGTTGAGGACGAAAAGATCAGAAAATACTTGGGTGTACGTTTAGCTAAAGGTGGCGTTGCAAAAGTAGTAATTGAACGTACTTTAAAGCGCGTAACTGTTACTATTCATACAGCACGTCCAGGTTTAGTTATTGGTAAAGGTGGTCAAGAAGTTGATATGATTAAAGAGGAGCTTAAAAAGCTTACTCAAAAAGATGTTCAAATCAATATTTTTGAAATTAAAAGACCTGAACTAGATGCTAAGCTTGTTGCTGATTCAGTAGCTAAGCAATTAGAAGCTCGTATTTCTTTCCGTCGTGCAATGAAAACAGCTATAGCATCCACTATGCGTATGGGAGCTGAAGGTATCAAGATCATGTGTTCGGGTCGTTTGGGAGGTGCTGAAATGGCACGTACTGAACAGTATAAAGAGGGTAGAGTTCCTTTGCATACATTCCGTGCTGATATTGATTATGCACTATCAGAAGCCTACACATCTTACGGTAAAATCGGTGTTAAAGTTTGGATCTGTAAAGGAGAAGTTTACGGTAAGCGTGACTTATCTCCAAACTTAGGACAAGCTTCCGGTGGCCGCGGTGGACGTGATTCTCGTCGTGGTGGACGTAGAGGACGCGGTGGTAGAAGATAAGAGAGTTACGAAATTTTAGTATAGAATATTCTACTATTTAAAGTAGATTAAATTAACTGAAAATGTTACAGCCAAAAAGAACAAAGTTCAGAAAGATGCAAAAAGGACGGATTAAAGGTCTTGCCACTCGTGGTACTGATCTTGCGTTCGGTTCTTTTGGTATCAAAGCCATGCAAGGTGCATGGATAACAAGCCGCCAAATTGAGGCTGCTCGTATTGCGGTTACTCGCTATATGAAAAGAGAAGGTCAGGTTTGGATTCGTATTTTTCCTGATAAACCTGTTACTAAGAAACCTGCAGAGGTGAGAATGGGTAAAGGAAAAGGTTCACCTGAATACTGGGTAGCTGTAGTTCGTCCAGGTCGCATTCTTTTCGAGGCCGATGGAGTGCCTTTAGCAGTTGCAAAAGAAGCGCTTCGTTTAGCTGCGCAAAAATTGCCTATCCATACTAAGTTTGTAGTACGTAGGGATTACGTTGGACAATAAATCATAAGGGAAAGAATGGACTTTAAAGCGATAGCCTTTGCCATCCAATTCTTTTCCTAGGTTTAATATAACAATACAATAAAGATGAAAAACTCAGAAATCAGAGATTTGTCAACTGAAGAACTTCACGAGAAATTAGGTGAAGAGAGAGCAAATCTGGTCAAACAAAAGTTTACACATGCTGTTTCAGCTCTAGAGAATCCGAATGTAATTAAGAATACACGCAAGGTTATTGCGAGGATTATAACAGAGCTTAACACTAGAGATAATCAAGAAACAGCCGCTGAATCAAATTAATAATAGAAATGGAAAGAAAGTTAAGGAAAACTAGAACTGGCTTAGTGGTTAGCGATAAGATGGACAAAACCATCGTTGTGTCGGTGGAGAGAAGGGTAAAGCACCCACTATACGGTAAGTTCATTAAGCGAACTACTAAATTTAAAGCTCATGACGAGGAGAATTCATGTGGTATCGGTGATACTGTAGTTATCATGGAAACTCGTCCGCTGAGTAAGTCGAAGAGATGGCGTTTGGTTGAAATTTTAGAAAAAGCGAAGTAAGATGGTACAACAAGAATCTAGACTAAATGTTGCCGATAATAGCGGAGCTAAAGAAGTTTTAGTAATTCGCGTACTTGGTGGTACTGGCAAAAGATATGCGTCAATTGGTGATAAAATCGTTGTTACCGTTAAAGACGCCATGCCTTCAGGCAACGTAAAAAAAGGATCTATTTCAAAGGCTGTAGTTGTTAGAACGAAAAAGGCTGTACGTCGTAAAGATGGTTCATATATTCGTTTCGATGACAATGCAGTTGTATTGTTAAACAACAATGACGAACTTCGTGGTACACGTATTTTTGGCCCTGTGGCTAGAGAGTTGCGTGAGAAAAAGTTCATGAAGATCGTTTCATTAGCACCGGAGGTAATATAATATGGCAAAGGTTAATGCAAATAATAAAATCAAACGTCCTAAGTTAAAATTAAAAACTGGCGATTTGGTTAAGGTAATGGCTGGTAATTCAAAAGGTATGCAAGGAAAAATCCTTCGTGTACTTATAGATGAAAATAGAGCTGTAGTTGAAGGTGCGAATATAGTTAAGAAGCACACCAAACCTAGCCCCGCTAATCCAAATGGTGGAATCGTAGAAGTTGAAGCTCCTATTCATATTTCAAATCTAGCTTTAGTTGATCCTAAATCTGGAGAGCCAACTCGTGTTGGTCGTAGAAGAAATGCGGAAGGAAAATTAGTTCGTTACGCTAAAAAATCAGGGGAGGACATTATATAATGACTTACATACCACGTTTACAAGCTAAATACACGGAGGAGATCCGTCCACAGCTTAAAGAAAAGTTCGAATTTAAAAGCATCATGCAAGTTCCACGCTTGGAAAAGATTGTTCTTTCCCAAGGTGTTGGAGGAGGAGTTGCTGACAAGAAATTGGTTGACAATGCAGTTAATGAAATGTCAATGATTGCTGGTCAAAAAGCAGTTGCAACAATTTCTAAAAAGGACGTTTCTAACTTTAAATTACGTAAAGGAATGCCTGTTGGGGCGAAAGTTACTCTACGTAAAAAGAAAATGTATGAGTTTTTAGATCGTCTGATTGCAATCTCACTTCCACGTATTCGTGACTTTAGAGGGATTAACGAAAAAGGATTTGATGGTCGTGGTAACTACAATTTAGGTATCACGGAACAAATTATCTTCCCTGAAATTAATATCGATAGGATCAATAAGATTACAGGTATGGATATTACTTTTGTAACCTCTACAGATAACGATATTGAAGCTTTAGAATTATTGAAAGCTTTTGGGTTACCATTTAAAAATCAAAAAACAGAGAAATAATGGCAAAAGAAGGTGTTAAAGCACGTCAAATAAAACGTCAAAAACTAGTAGCTAAGTATGCTGAAAAGCGTGCGGAATTAAAAGCTGCTGGAGATTACCGCGCTCTTGACCAACTTCCTAAGAATGCTTCGCCAGTTCGTTTACACAATCGTTGTAAAATTACTGGTCGTCCAAAAGGTTATATGAGACAATTTGGAATTTCAAGGGTTACCTTTAGGGAGATGGCTTTAGCTGGTAAAATACCAGGAGTAAAAAAAGCTTCTTGGTAATATAAAAAAAATATTTATTTTTGTGCCCAAACACGTCAATGGTTTGATGTGTTTGGGTATTTATTACATTTAGTATTAACCGACAACAGGTCCAGATATTAAGGAAACCCTTGTCACAAAATCAAAACTATGTTTACAGATCCAATATCGGATTATCTTACACGAGTAAGGAACGCTATTAAAGCCAACCACAGGGTTGTAGAGATTCCTGCATCGAACATCAAAAAGGATATTACTAAGATTCTTTTTGATAAAGGTTACATTGCAAACTATAAATTTGTTGACGAAGGTCCTCAAGGCAGTATCAAAATTGCATTGAAGTATCACCCAGTTAGCAAAATACCTGCAGTTACTAAATTGCAACGCGTTAGTAGACCCGGCTTACGTAAGTATGTTAGTGTGGAAAATCTTCCTCGTGTGTTAAACGGTCTAGGTATCGCTATTTTGTCAACTTCTAAAGGAGTTATGACAGATAAAGAAGCCCGTGTACAGAATGTAGGCGGAGAAGTATTGTGTTACGTTTATTAATTCAGGTAAATTATTTACAATGTCAAGAATTGGAAAAGCGCCTATAACTGTTCCCGCAGGTGTAACCGTTTCTGTCGATAAAGAGACAGTTACTGTAAAAGGACCAAAGGGTGAGTTAAAGCAGCAAGTAAATGGAGGAATTACAGTTGCTCTAGAAGGAGCCGAAATTACTGTAAGTCGCCCCACTGATCAAAAAAGACACCGTTCATTACACGGTCTTTACAGGTCTTTAATCAATAATATGATAGTTGGAGTTACTGAAGGCTTCAGCTTGAGTCAAGAATTAGTTGGTGTTGGATTCCGTGCTTCAAATCAAGGAAACGTTCTTGAATTAGCATTAGGATTTTCTCACCCTGTTGTTTTCGTATTACCTAAAGAAATTACGGTAACTACCGAATCCGCAAAAGGTAAAGCACCTATTATTAAACTTGAATCTCATGATAAGCAATTGTTAGGTCAGGTTGCTGCAAAAATACGTGGCTTACGTACACCTGAACCGTACAAAGGAAAAGGTATCAAGTTTGTGGGTGAAGAGTTAAGAAGAAAAGCAGGTAAATCAGCTAAATAATTGATTAGTCATGTCAAAATATAAATTATCGCGTAGATCACGCATTAAGAAAGGAATCAGAAAACGTATTTCTGGTTCTACAGAACGCCCTCGTCTAACAGTATTTAGAAGCAATAAAGGTATTTATGCTCAGATCGTTAATGATGAACAAGGGATCACTTTGGCTTCTGCATCAACTGCAAGTAAAGATTTTAGTGCCACAGGTTCTAAAATTGAACAAGCTAAAGCAGTAGGTGCTTTAATAGCAAATAAAGCTAAAGAAGCTGGAGTAGAAAAAGTAGTATTTGACCGTAATGGTTATCTTTACCACGGACGCGTTAAGTCTTTGGCAGAGGGTGCCCGTGAAGGTGGTTTAGATTTTTAATCATATAAAAAATGGGATTAAAAAAGATTAATAAAAGAGTGAAATCAAGCGAGTTGGAGCTTAAGGACCGCCTAGTAAGCATCCAGCGTGTAGCTAAGGTAACTAAAGGAGGACGTACTTTTAGTTTTTCAGCAATCGTTGTTGTTGGTGACGGAAATGGAATTGTTGGATACGGTTTAGGAAAGGCTAAGGAAGTTGCGGAAGCCATTGCTAAAGGTGTTGAAGACGCGAAGAAGAACCTTGTACGTATTCCGTTAATTAATAACACTGTTCCTCATGAACAATACGGTAAAGCATCAGGAGCTCGTGTTTTAGTGAAGCCTGCAGTTAACGGTACTGGAGTACTAGCGGGTGGACCAATGCGTGCGGTTTTAGAGAGTGCTGGAGT